>JAOTSI010000001.1 GCA_029865005.1 Desulfobulbaceae bacterium | reverse complement strand
CCGTAATTGTTGATAGTCGGATCTCCCAGGCTCTAGTGGCAGGAATCATGTGTTATAATAAAAAATCAGAATATTCAAAAAGTAGTATAGAAGCTTTAAACGTCCACATTGAAGACACCACGCTGGGGGCTGCCAGTCAAATCGGCAATACCATAACCCTTAATGGAATCAAAGTGAAGCCCACCAATATGGACATTAAAGAACTATACCGTACCGTTATGAAGCCGGGAATGAAATAAAATGGCACCCCTTGTTCCAGAAGATGCACGGCGTGAAATAAAATTTGTCACCCGCCGCAGTCATTATGAGCAGCTCAAAGATTGGCTGTTCCACAATCAAGCATTTTTTCGCATTGCTTATCCTGATCGAGCCGTAAATAATATCTATTTTGACACCCATAACTATGATGCCTATGATGCTAACCTCTCGGGTCGCAGTGGACGAACCAAGGTGCGCTATCGCTGGTACGGCAAAGATCCTCAACCAGAAGCCGGGAAGCTTGAAATCAAACATAAAAGAAATATGTTTGGCTGGAAGACCTTGTTTCCTATTCCCGTAGCGCCGTGGCATGAGCACATTTCCTGGATCAACCTTAAGCGTATAATCAGCGATCACTTACCCATTGAGGGGAAACTGTGGCTGCAGCACCATCCTGTTCCAATCATCATCAATCGCTATGAACGAGAATATTATCTGAGTAGTGACGGTTTGGTCAGGGTAACTATCGATAAAAACCAAACCGTACTTGATCAACGACGCAAATCACAACCTAATCTCACCATGTCTGTGGCCCTGCCAGATATCATAATCGTGGAAATTAAATTCCACCGTTCCGAGCGTGAACGGGCTTCCGAAATTATCCAGGGCATTCCCATTCGAGCCTCAGCCTACTCAAAATACGTCAGCGGCGTCCACGCAGTGAGCGGTAATAATACCTGGTAAACAAAAAATATTTTTTTGTTTTCAATCATTATCCAACTTGTCAAACTTTACGTCATACCAATCTATTTTACGGGTAACATACATTATAGCGCTTAAGATAAGAAAAAGACCAATGCTACCGATTAACAAAGCATAATCTTCAAGTTGCAAAACAATGTAAAGATATCCGTAGAGTGTCGACAAGATAACAAAAATAAAGCTGGAGAGTTTTTTACTCTTCAGGATTCCATTTGAATATCCAGTTATAAGAAAAATAATTGCCAGGCTAGATATTAAGTATGAAATTCCGTAACTAATATGCTCGGATATTGAAATAAGCAAAGAATAAAAAATTATTATCGCAAAACCGACCATTAGATACTGGACTGGATGGATACGTTTTTTATTTGATATTTCTGAGAAGAAAAAGGCTGAAAAAGTCAAGACAATGAACATGAAACCATATTTCACTGTTCTCATAGATTTTTGGTATACATCCGCAGGGATAAAAAGTTTCACTCCAAAGGACGAGCTATTAATACGCTGCTGGTTTCCTATCCATTGTTGTGGATAATTTCGATTCAAATGGAGAATCTTCCAGCTAGCCTTAAATCCTTGCTTAGTAATCTCTCTTTCATTGGGTAAAAATGCACCGGAAAAACTTGGATTTGACCATCTGGAGACCAAAGAAACGGTGGTGGTTCCACCAATTGGAACAAAGTTTATGGCATGACTTCCGTTAAGATTAACGGCAAGCTTAAATGAGAAATCTACCTTATCATCAGGAAGTTCTATCTTAGCACTTACTCCGGAATCAAGAACATCTTTCGAATCTATTCCAGGTTGAAACGATATGGTTTTCTCCGCCACTATGGCCGAAATACTATCTTTTATACCCCTCATATCGGAAATACCCATGGAGAGAGTTGCTGCTGACCATTGGATGTCTTCGGCTGGAACTCCCAATTCTTCAAATCTTGGATACTCAAAAGTTCCTTCAAAGTTGAGGCCCACATCATAGAGCACTACCTCGTAAATACTTCTATAGCGAATCTCTGGGCGCACTGAACCTGAAATATGCAGTTTTTTGGGTAAAAAATGCATATATGAAAATGAAAATGAGGTGTTTCCGTGATTATCCTTAAAATGTTTCTTATAAGGTATGGTCAGTACCGGTCCAGCTATTGTTTGTTCTTGTCCCCATTTATCGCTTATCTCATTAATCACACTATCTCGCCTCATTTGCCTTTCTTGTATAAGCGAGTCGATCATAGACATCGGAATCATTAATACGCATACAAGTAAACCAATAGCTATAATCTTAATGCTAACGGAGTTACGTACAAATTCTGAAAATTTACGATGTATAATTTCTATACTCATTAATTCACCCTCTCTATTATTTCATCTTATGAAATTATCATTCTTAATTTTATAATAAATAGATGGGATGAACTTTTTGTGAACTAAATGTGAAAAATATATGAAAACATTGGGGGGAGGTGTCACGGTATTATGTGGCAATTAACGGGACCAATAGGCGATGACTCTCTTGTAAGATTTTAGGTAAGCGTTCACCAGTACCATGTTTGCACGCGATCAGGTCGGATTCATATAGGAATAACTATAGTTCACCGGCCTGATCACCCACATCCGATGCACTGGTAAACGCTTACCGTGCCGATGTAATAAAACTTTTCTTTTCAATCCGGTGAGCAGTTACGAAATCTTAAGCATGGATTTCACTTATGTGTGCCAGGTCATTTAGTCATACCCCATTATTATTTTTAGAAACATTTATTGCAATCGGCCCCTTGAATGCGAGCATAATATGGGATGCAGGGAGACCGTTTTCCAGTAACTGACTCATTGCATGGAGATATTTTCGTATATAGAGGAAATATCTTTTATACCCTTTACATAGATAGTTAAGAGCAGGTTTGCCATCCTGGTTTTTAATAAATCGATGTTTAGGGCAACCACACCAGCAAGCTTTTAATACCTTACACTTGAGACAACTATCAGGTAGGTTAGTATCTTTAATATGAAAACCTTTGTTGATCATATTTTCTATTATTTCAGTATGATCAATGTCTGCAATGTTGCCCTTTTTATACTCTGGATACATATTGTGATCACATGCATACGTATCGCCGTTATGCTCCAGCATAATAGTTTGTCCACAAGTTTGGGAAAATTGGCAAACAGGAGATGGGTTGCCGATCCAGGAATTTAAAGCCCAGTCAAAATTCATAACATAGGTGGAGCCGACATCATTTCGTACCCATTGATCAAAGATAGTTATTAGAAAATTACCATAAACCTCCGGTTCCACCGACCACTGCGTCACAGTAGTATTTCCCTCCTCTTCGCATAGAGAGAGAGGTCCTGCTAGTTTCAATCCTAATTGCTCGGTATGGGAATCAGCGGTTCGTTCGACGACCGGAGTAAACTGCAGAAATTGCACACCTTGCTCTTTAAAAAAACGGTATATTTCATTAGGACTGTGAGCTGTTTCTCTCGCCACCGTGGCCATCACGTTATACTCAACACCATACTTTTGCAGGAGTTTTAATCCACGCATTACCCGGTCAAATGTGGGTTGCCCGTTATGATCCTTACGGTAGCGGTCGTGAACAGCTTTTGGGCCATCTAAGCTCAAGCCGACGAGAAAGTTGTTTTGAACTAAAAATTCGCACCATTTATCATCTAAAAGTGTGCCATTGGTCTGTATAGAATTAGTGATAACTTTTTGTTTAGCAAAAGGCATCTGAAGCTCAATAACTTGCTTGTAAAAATCCAAACCCAATAAGGTTGGCTCTCCCCCTTGCCAGATGAACTCCACGTTAGTCGTGGACATCCCACTTAGATATTTTGTAATACATGCACTAAGGACGGAATTGGGCATTATGAAATTTTCCCCATCTGGAAAAAGGTCCTTTTTTTCCAAGTAATAACAATATTCACAATTAAGATTACATTGAGGTCCGATTGGTTTAATCATAAGATGAATTTGCTTTAACTTGGTATTCATAGGTGGTTCTTTTTATGTTACTTATATACTGAAGTACTCTTTGTCTTGAAATGACAAAGCCAATTTTTACAATTTGCCATGGGAAGAGAAGGTAAGTTATAATTAATTATTTATTTAATCATATATTTCTTATGAAGGTTTCAGAAAAGATCAGGTCTAAGGAACTCGTAAAAAAATGCGTCCAAAAAATATAATAACAAATAATGTTGTGTTAGGAATACCTGCATTTATGGCTTCGACACTTGTCATGGGGGTGCCGTTTGTTATGTCCTCTAACTTGCCATTGGCTAAATCAAAAAGTCAGTCGCAAAACATTGTATTTATTTTGGCTGATGATTTGGGCTGGACAGACCTTGGTTGCTATGGAAGTACCTTTTATGAAACTCCAAATATTGACAAAATTGCAGCCACTGGAATGAAGTTCACCGCTGGCTATGCCGCAAGCCCAGTGAGTTCGCCTACTCGAGCTAGCATATTAACTGGTAAGTATCCCGCGAGGCTTCACCTTACGAACTGGTTGCATGGCAAAATCAAAAAGCAATTGATTGGAGCTTCTTATGTACCAGCACTTTCCTTGCATGAAATAACTATTGCTGAAACTCTTAAGAAACATAACTACACTACCTTCTTCGCAGGAAAATGGCACTTGGGAGCAGAAAAATATTGGCCTGAGTATCAAGGGTTTGATGTCAACATAGGGGGCTGTGATTGGGGTGGACCTTATGGCGGGAAAAATTATTTTTCTCCCTATGCTAATCCACGCCTAACCGATGGGCCAAAGGGGGAACACCTTCCTGATCGACTTGCAGAAGAAACTGTTCAATTCATTCAATCCAATCGAGATAAACCATTTTTTGCCTACCTTTCTTTTTACTCGGTTCATACCCCATTAATGGCGAGAAAAGATTTAGAAGAAAAATATAGTATAAAAAAAGAGCAAAAGGCACCCAAAACCTCTTGGGGTAAAGAGGGTGAATATAAGGTTCGTAAAACCCAAAACGATGCTGTATACGCAGGCATGGTCGAAGCCATGGACCAGGCGGTGGGAAAAGTTTTAGTGGAACTAGACAAGCAGGGTTTGACGGATAAGACCATTGTTGTATTCATGTCCGACAATGGGGGTATGAGTACTTGTGCAGGCTATCCTACTAGTAATATACCTCTCCGTGCAGGAAAGGGATGGCTCTATGAAGGAGGAGTTAGAGAACCTTTCATTATCAAGTGGCCTGGAGTTACTCCACCTGGTTCAACATGTGATGTCCCGGTAATAAGCACTGATTTCTATCCAACACTTCTTGAGATGACAGATTTACCATTTCAGCATGATCAACATCTCGATGGGATTAGCCTGGTACCTCTCCTTAAAAATAAAGGAGAAATTTCTCGCGATGCTATTTATTGGCATTTCCCACATTACTCTCCTCAAGGAGGTACACCTAGCGCTGCTGTTCGTGTCGATAACTATAAGCTTATAGAGTTTTTTGAGGACAATCACGTTGAGCTTTATGATTTAAAACAGGATATAGGGGAGTTGAAGGATATCTCAAAGAATCGGCCGAGGATGACATCAAAACTAAAAGATATGCTCCATCTTTGGCTAAAACAGGTCGATGCAAAAATGGTTATTAAAAATAATGAATATAAAGAACCAAAGAAACAAAATTATTTTTTAAAACTCATTAAGCGGCTTAAAGCTAAAGTATTGTCATTTTAGGGCCTCGGATGAAATAAATTATCCCATCTAGGGGTTTGTCGCTTAACTGGTAGTTTTTTTAAGTTTTTTATTGTCTTTGAAGTGGTTATATACTGCCCCTTTCTACTGGTTTCCTTCCTTTAAAGACAATTAATAATCTTTCGCAGGTAAGCAAAAACTCCTCTTTTGGAATATTTATTATTTCCTGCAGCCCTAAGTCAACAACATTGCCGCTTGTAGGAGTAGAGTAAGTTATTGGCGATCAATGAACGTGCTTGTTGTTCTCTGGGGTATAGTTGGGAAGAACTCGTAACCATGAACATGTCGGAAATAGCCACCATCTCCGAGCAACTCTCTTTGGCTGAAAGGTATTGGCACCTTCCATGTTCCGAACCAGCTATGATTCTTGCAGCCAAGTATCGGTTTAAAAAAGGAGAAACTTTTCCGGTGGCAGTAAATATGGGTGACTATGGATTTATGCGCTCAGCATTTGGTGATCTCTCTGGCGCGAGATATTTCTGAAGGGTTGTTGGTAGAAGAAGAAAAGCACAAATTAGAATCCCAACTACAATAGGCCCCAATGATGAAATAAATTGGCACTCTTTTTAGAGTCTATTTGCCTGAAATTGAGACTGAAGCAACACTGAATAAAGTTACTGAGAAAAAAGAAATTCCAAGAAGAACGGAATGATTACTAGTAATTGATGATGTAAATAATATCGTTGAGATGGAAAAAAATTTCGGAGACACTCGGTTATCAGGTTAGTGGCTTTACGGATCCATCTCTGGTGTGGAATGTAGTTTGAAACTGCATGTGATAAATATGATTTGGTTCTCACCGATATGACCATGCCCAAGTTAACCGGTGACCAGTTAGCGCATAAAGTGCTAAAAAAACATCCAAACATTCCCATTGTCCTGTGTACTGGTTTAAGTGAAATCCTCAACGAGGAAAAAGTACAGGGTATGGGGGTGAAAAAATTTGTCACAAAACCTATAATATTTTATTAGTTAACCGTTACAGTCAGAAGTATTTTAGATGATGCAGCCAAAGAGAATGGTTACCATGCACGAGCAAGTTAATATAGATTGTTTTTTTATAATTAATTAAAAATATAGATAAATATAATACCGGAGAGCAAATGGGTAATCATCAACAACGAATTAATACGCTATTAATAATTGGCACGGATCTATCTGGAAAAAATCACGTTGCCAACCTTATCGTCGATGAATTGATTGCCTCTGGACAAAAAGTTGAAAAAAGAGAAGGCAAATTTTCAGCTCCTCTAACCACCGCCACCACATCGGAAGATAAATCAGCTTTTTCACTGTTTATGGAATGGGCTTTTATTACCACTTTCCCACTGCACAACCGATTTATTCCATATGTGGTCGACTATCTGCTCAAGAAAGATTTACGACAATTTCGCCCAGCCCAAGATGGTGTGACCTTGGTTATTAGTCATACTGCTTTACGGGTTCTGGCTTTTTATCTGGCCCATAAATATGAACAAGTAGAGGATATTCATTTATCAGCTGGCCTAGAAGAAAAATTACGAGCAATAAAAGCAACCGGCGTCAAGGTATTAGTTTTAGATATTGAACATCATATCAGGGAGAAAAGAGCAGCTCATAGACAACTAAAGGAGACCATAGATCATTTTGACCGCTATGCCGCCGCCAATCCCAAACTCTCAGAGCGAATTGAGGACGTATTAGTCTGGTTAAGTCGCACTTATCTCGGGGCGAGTAAACTAATCAATAATGATTTGACGGACCAGGAGATAATTGCTCATGTTCAAGAAAATGGGTGGCTTGAATCATCGTAACCATTCATTGATACCGCACTTCGCACAATCACTTCGTACCGCATAGATGGGCTATAGCGGTTGGAACGCGTCTACACGGGTGGTACCTGCGTATGGTTTAAAAATTTAGTACAGTATTAATATGCGTTGCAAACCTGATAAGTATAGATTCCAATTTTGTGATATTTATTATTTACTGCGACTTTAAACCGGCATATTCATTCATAATAATCTTTGATATCAATTCGATACAGTAAACAAATTTTCACCAAAATATCCTTTACAACTCACCTAATTCATAAACAATTTTCATCTACATAATTCATGATTTGGCTCAAAAATAATATTACTAAAATAACTAATTTGTTAACCATATTTCTCATTCCCGTTTCTCTCTTGGTCATGAGTCAAAGTCTGCTTCATAAGGGAGGAGAGGTTACGCTCAACACCATGACACCATATATAACCGCAGGGGTTATTATTGTATTTATTTTGCTAAATATTTTCTTTTTTCGTGACGTTAAAGAGTTCATGACCAATGAGCATGACGGCAAGCTGGTTTATTATGAGTTTATCATGGTCTCCATCACCGGAGTTTCCAATATGTTTCTCTTTTGCGGCCTATATTATGTCTACGGTCTTCACTCGGTACAGGGCATAATTAAGCATGACTTTTTAACCAGTCTTTATTTTTCGGTGGTCACCTGGACCACGCTGGGTTACGGCGACCTGCAACCCATTAATGAATTACGAATGGTAGCAGCTATGGAGGCCCTCATGGGGTATCTTTACATGGCACTATTGGTTGGGCTTTTTTTAAGTATGACTAAAATCAGGGTTCGACAAGAGTAATAAGGGAACTGGAAGAAAATAATCTACCTAAATGGCATAGGATAGGGCTTTGTCTTCAAGGCGTGCCAAGGGGCACATACTTGTTGTATGTAACCCTTCGTGCAACTCAGAAGACGGAGCTATAGATAAGTCAGTCGGGTAGATTATTTTTTGGAAGTTCCCTAACAGGCAACAGCAAAATTATTATTTACTCCCTCCTTTTTTGACCATTATCAGGCTTTAGACTTGACCACCCATGGACCGCCAAGTATAAATTTTTCTTATCATGCCAATTTGACGCAATTTTACTTAGAGGTGGTTATGTATATGGTGGGAAAATATTTGCGTATACTTGTTTATATTTTGGCTATTTACAGTCTGTTTTTATCGGGTGGCTGTGCATGGCAAAAAACCTTCGGTGCAGTGGAATTTAAATCCAAACCTGCAGGGGCGGAAATAATCAATTTAGGCGACGACTCTCTGCTCGGTACCACTCCGACTAAAGTTATCTGGGAGGAGACTGGTGGAGAATCAAAAAAAGTTACGGTTCAATTTAGAAAACAGGGTTACTTGGAGCGCATCAGCGATGTATGGGTCAATACCAGGCACGCTAGCCGCGAAGAAGCATTAAAAAAGGCTCAACCCATTGAAGTGGAACTTTTGAAAAAGAAATAAAGGAGAAAGATATGTCGACCCCCCATGTATCACTGGCTAGCCGTAGATCATTTACTGATAACTTTTATCGGTTTAAACAGTTGGCTTTTATACTCGGTGCAACACTACTAGTCACTGCGTGTGGTCCATCGGTAAGCAATGTTCGCTTCAAAGTTAATTCTGCTCCGGAAGGTGCCCATCTCATCTATCGGGTAAGTGATCAAGAATTAAAAAAGGCAAGTGACTGGATTTATCTCGGTAATACCCCATTTCAAGGGGTGCGACGTATTAAAGAGGAAGAAATGAAAGAATCCAGCAAGGTAACTCTAAAGGTTATGCGGGCTGGATATTTTGATCAAGTCAAGGAATGGGACGGTCAGTCCTTTCTGGAAGAAGCGGAAGGTCGAGGGCAAATTCTCTGGACCCCACGTCTTATTTCCCAATAATATATTTATATTCCCTACAAACTGCCGAGGATTTAAACTTGAAAGTTGGAGACCATTCGTACCGTTCCATTTGGCCAGCCGTCAATGGCCGTGACGTAGAGATAATAGACCAAACCAAATTGCCCCATTGTTTTGAAATCGTCACCTTGCGCAACATGGAAGATGCGGCCAAGGCCATTCGTGACATGTTGGTACGTGGTGCCCCTCTTATCGGAGCCACGGCGGCCTATGGCTTTTATCTCGGCTTACATGAGGGAGCAAGCGATGGGGATATGGCTCGGATTGGCAAAACCCTGACTGGCTGCCGCCCCACTGCGGTGAATCTGCGCTGGGCGGTGGAGCGGATGCTCACTAAACTTAGCCCAATCGCAGAAGACCAAAGATTAGCTGCGGCCTACTTGGAAGCAGCAGCCGTATGTGAGGAGGATGTGGCAACCAATGAGGCGCTTGGTAACCATGGAGCCGCACTTATCCGGGATATTTGGGAACGTAAGGACAAAAAGGAACCAGTTAATATCCTAACTCACTGCAATGCAGGTTGGTTGGCCACAGTGGATTGGGGCACGGCTCTGGCCCCGGTTTATAAAGCATTTTACGAAGGTATTCCCGTCCATGTCTGGGTCGATGAGACCCGACCTCGCAACCAAGGCGCAGCACTCACCGCCTGGGAGTTGGCGGCCCAGAATATCCCCCATCATCTTATTGTTGATAATAGTGGCGGTCATCTCATGCAACATGGTCGAGTTGATCTTTGTATTGTGGGAACCGACCGCACTACTGCATCCGGCGATGTGTGCAATAAAATTGGAACCTATCTTAAAGCCTTGGCAGCCAAGGATAATGATGTACCTTTTTACGTCTCTCTACCAGGTTCTACCATCGATTGGACCATTGATGACGGACTAAAGCAGATCCCTATTGAGGAAAGGGATAGCGACGAAGTACTTCGGGTACACGGAATAACCGAAAGCGGCGAACCCACCGGTGTTTATATAGCACCCCGCGAAACCCCGGCCCTCAATCCAGCATTTGACGTCACCCCTGCCTCCCTGGTCACCGGTTTGATAACTGAGCGCGGCGTCTGTTCAGCGAGTAAAGAAGGGTTACTGGAGCTGTATCCGGAACAATGTAAGTAGGATGAGACGTTAATGATGCCATTTTTCAGATTGTTTTAGTCCATGCCAAAATCATCTATAAATTTAGAATCCTCAGTATAATGTTCTTCGGGTATCCCAAACTGCTCTAAAATCAAATTTTTAATCGAATCAGAAACATGTTCCCGGGTCCACGAAATAGTATCAGAGGTAATGACGTAAGGAATAAGATCTCGCATGGTTATTAATGAGGTAGGAATACATATTTTATATGATACGGTGAGCTTGGTAGATATTATAGCGAACCCAATTGCCGAAAGTATTCCCATTAAAATAGCAAAGCCGGCATTATTGGAGCTCCAGGTGGATACCCATATGGTTGCAATTAGGAAAACAACAAAACTTATCCCCCAGAGCGTATAAGAAAGCCACGAGGGACGGGTAAATTTAGGCCAAATTCTAGCCCGTATAGCTTTTTTTAAGCGTAACCAAACCTCTTTTTCTTCCGCCTTAGGAATATAATCTCGAAAAGGTGTATCAAGTTTTACTTGGTGTCTTTTGAGGTTAAAAGTTTTGATAAAAACATTGCGCAGGGCATAAAAAGCGCGTTGACTTTGGCAAAAATACTCATCTGACTTTTGGATCTTTGTAAAAATTAGATCACCGACCAACCGAGGCGTAGTGAGATATTCGGCCTCATTATCTTCTATCTCCACTCCGAAATATTCTTCCAACGCCATAATTAATTCCACTCCTTCAAGGCCCATTAGTCTTCCTTTTTATACCAATATTCCTGTTTTCCATTAGCAAGTTTATCTCGTTCCAGAGGATATTTGCATTCCCATAGCGTATATGCTAATTCTTTCTTCGCATTCAGCTCATTTTTGGTAAGTGGTCACAGGCACCTCATCTTCATGCGGTTGCCGCTGCCCGCATAGAAGGGCTATCGCGAGCAGCGGCAACTGCAAAAATATGAGGCACCTGTGACCATTTACAGACCCGCACTGTATTAAATCAGCTAGTTACGAGCCCTGTGACCAGGTACCCTTTTTGAGTTACGATAAAGCCTTCAACTTTGTCTTTGATGACTCAATAAGGATTTTTTATATATTACAACCTGGTTAATTAACAAAGCAATACTCTTTTGAAATTAACTCTGTGTTGATAGAAGCATCACAAACTAAGGAAACCCTATGACTACCCAACAAATTATTTACACCAAAGTTGATGAAGCACCTGCTTTAGCGACCTATTCTCTTCTTCCTGTTCTTCAGGCATTTACCAAGGGATCCGGTATTTCCATTGAGGAAAAAGATATCTCCCTCTCTGGTCGCATTATCGCCAACTTTCCGGAAAATCTGACTGATAGCCAAAAAATACCTGATTATTTAAGTGAACTAGGTGCATTATGTAAATTGCCGGACACCAATGTTATCAAGCTGCCCAATATAAGCGCCTCAATTCCTCAGCTTCAAGGGGCTATCAAAGAATTGCAGGGAAAAGGTTATGACATACCCGATTACCCAGAAAGTCCTAAAAACGACGCTGAAAAAGAGCTTCAAGCTCGATTTTCCAAAGTATTGGGAAGTGCCGTAAATCCTGTTTTGAGAGAAGGAAACTCCGATAGAAGAGCGGCTGCTTCAGTAAAACAATTCGGCATGAAGAATCCTCACAGATTGATGAAAAAATGGCCTGCTGAATCCAAATCACGGGTTGCCCACATGACCAGCGGTGATTTCTATGGGAGCGAAAAGTCAACCACCCTTAGTGGTGCCGAAGAGGTTCGTTACGAGTTTGTTGATGAGAGTGGAAAGGTTACCGTTCTAAAGACGGAGACCCCATTGTTGGAAGGTGAAGTTCTTGATGTATCACTCATGAGTGTAGGTGCTTTACGCACATTTTACGCAGAGCAAATCGAAGCGGCCAAGAAGGACGGCGTCCTGTTGTCCCTGCATCTTAAAGCCACCATGATGAAGGTTTCAGACCCCGTTATGTTCGGCCATTGTGTTACAGTTTACTATAAAGATGTATTCACTAAGCATGCAGCCGTTATTAAAGAGCTGGGCGTCAACGTCAGCAACGGCCTAGGCGATTTATATGCCAAGATTCAAAATCTGCCCGAAGCGCAAAGGGCAGAAATAGAAGCCGACATTAAAGCCGTTTACACAACTAACCCGGAACTCGCCATGGTGGATTCCTCAAAAGGTATCACCAATCTGCATGTTCCCAACAATGTGATTGTGGATGCTTCCATGCCGGTTTTCATTCGTGACGGCGGAAAAATGTGGGGACCCGACGACCAACTGCACGACACTATCGCCATGGTACCTGATAGATGTTATGCCACCATCTATCAAGAAGTAGTTGATGATTGTAATAAAAATGGCGCATTTGATCCCGCAACCATGGGAAGTGTCTCCAACGTGGGATTAATGGCCCAAAAAGCTGAAGAATACGGCTCCCATGACAAAACATTTGAAGCTCCCAGCAAGGGAACTATTCGTGTTGTAAATGCTTCGGGAAAGACCCTGCTGGAGCAAGCTGTGGAGCAAGATGATATCTTTAGATCCTGTCAGACTAAAGATGCACCTATCCAGGACTGGGTTAAACTGGCCGTCAACAGAGCAAAGGCAACTAATACGCCCGCCATTTTTTGGTTAGATGAAAACCGGGGTCACGACGCTCAACTAATCGCCAAGGTAAATAAATATTTACCGGAACACGACACTACCGGTTTGGATATTCGGATTATGCATCCCAATGAAGCGATGAGATTTTCTCTGGCGAGAATCAGAAAGGGCGAAGATACCATCTCTGTTACCGGTAACGTGTTGCGCGATTATCTCACCGACCTCTTTCCCATTCTCGAACTTGGAACCAGCGCTAAAATGCTCTCCATCGTCCCGTTGATGAATGGTGGTGGATTATTTGAAACAGGAGCTGGCGGTTCAGCTCCAAAACATGTTGAGCAGTTTCTCAAAGAAGGACATTTACGTTGGGATTCCTTGGGTGAATTTTGCGCCCTGGTCCCCTCCTTTGAGCATATCTACGCGACCTTTAAAAATGAAAAAGCTGACCTCTTTGCTAAGACCCTAGATCAGGCAATCGGGACCTTTTTGGAAAATAAAAAATCACCCTCTCGTAAGGTAAATGAGCTCGATACCAGGGGCAGTCATTTTTACCTCACCCTTTACTGGGCAGAGGCTTTAGCTGCTCAAGGTGCTGATAAAGAACTGCAAGCTCGTTTCACTGGGGTGGCTAAGGATCTGGCAGCCAACGAGGCTAAGATTGTTGATGAACTGAAAGGAGCTCAAGGTGCAGCAGCGGATATTGGCGGTTATTTTCAACCTGATACCACCAAGGCTCTCCAAGCTATGCGCCCCAGCGCCACCTTTAACGGTATAGTGGACGCCATTTAATCGTCCATAACAACCCCACAGCAGGGTATAAGCTTGGTGTGGGGTCTTATGATGATAGATTTAAGTTAGTTACCTGAATTATAATGATACAAAGAAAGGGTAGACACTGTCCACCCTTTCTTTGTACCTGGTCACAGGAGTATAAATAGTTGGTTTAACGCACTATTTACCTGTCCTTGGCTTGTCTTGCGACCTCATTACAGCATAATTAGTTCAACATTATGTCCCTTTTACGTTTCCATAACCCTGCCAAGACGACTAAGTCATAAGCTAAACACGAGCCACCGGCAGGTGGAATACGCTATTTGACATCTCTCTCTTTATTCGTTAGAAATGTTAATATATTAAAGCTATATCAATTTTATGATCCAACTGGTTTCTCTTTTAGTATCGGAACAACCGTGGTCACTAGCTCGAATAGGATGTTATCTTTTAAAGATAATTGGTACTAGGTCAAATGAATACATTTAGCTTTGAGCACGTTAGTTTACTATCTTCAATCTTAAAAAAATATATTGAAAATTAACTATATGGTTGACAGGTACAGGATTGCCCATCATGTTTTAAAAGTATATGGAAGCAAATTGTTTTACACACTGAATTCATAAATAATAGTTCACCGTTAACACTTAACTATTTTGATCTATCAATTTAAAAGGAATATTTTCTATGGAAGAATTAAGCATTACCCAAAAAGTGTTACCAGTATTTGTTTATTTGGCCATAATTATAACATGTATAAAAGATAGAATTAAAATATCTGCGGGATTATCACTGTTTATCATTGCATTCTATCCAATTATTATAGGATTTATTTGTCTGTATTCATTACCGGATAGGGAAATACATGGTGTGGTGTCACCGTTAATTGCTTTTGTAATTGGTGGGGTAATATGTTTAATATCATTAGCTATATTTGCACCGTTTATTCCTTCACGGTCGTCAAGGCAAAATAGTGAACCCAGTTTTTGGAGATGGGTGCTTTTGATAGGCAGTATTTTTTCCTATATCCTCGGGGTTTATGGTGCATTTATGTATTGGTATACTCCCAGAGTTTTTGGCCTGGAGGAACCAGTAGCCATAAATGGCGTTATTAGTCTTAATGTTTTTGCACTCATAAGTGCCGTACTAATGTATTTTGCTTCAAGAAAAAATAGCGAAAACAGACCAAACTTAATGCGAAAGCTTCTAATATTAGTATACCTACCATCCGCAAGTTGTATAACCTTAGCTTTAACTTTTGTTCTTATTTACACATTTCCCTCTGATATACCTACGTCATATCCCAATGAGGCATCATATAATCTCATTTCAATGATCACCCTTGGATTATTACTCCTGATAGTAAGCAAAGAGGCCGTGGCTCCTGAGAAGATAACGAGTTGAAATACGTCAAGGCCTTAAGCGACGTGAGTAATATCCCCTATTTTCATTGTTTCACGTGCCACATTGAATTTATACGAAGGAAGTTGGCAAACACGGTTTAAAAACAATATTACGTGAAAGACCCAAGGCCAGCTCAATTGCATTTGGCTCTCAAAAAGCTTAAATGCTCGAAATAAATCAAGCTAATTGCTTACCGGTATATTGAAGGTTAGAAAAATATATTAGTTGGTAATCAATGTTATATATTGCTGATTGACGGATGAGGGAACTAGGCTGGAAATCAAAAGCATGGTTCCCCATGTTCCCCTAAAAGATATACTTTGCATTCTAGTTCGTTATGTTAGACAGTTATTTGTCCAGCCATAGGGAAGATATCTTACCCCATGGGCTTTATATTCATATCCCCTTTTGTCGCTCTAAATGCGACTATTGTGCTTTCTACTCCATAGCGGGTACAAACCTTCCAATTGAACGTTTCTTTAAAGGACTGCATAAGGAAATATCATTTTATTCTCAGCGAAGTTCCATGGCCAACCGAGAGTTTGCCACCATATTTTTCGGTGGCGGTACTCCTACTATGTTATCTCCCAGTTCCTTGGTTGAATTACTCCAGCTGAGTAGGAATATCTTTGATGTTGATGATAATCCAGAAGTCAGCATTGAGGTTAACCCGGCAACCGTGGATTATAATGGATTGCTTACTTTACGAAGAGGGGGTTTCAACCGTATATCCATCGGAGTGCAATCATTAAACGATGAAGAGCTGCGATTACTCGGAAGACCCCATTGTGTTGCAGAAGCTGAGAAAACCATGCGCTCTGCCCGGAGAGCTGGTTTTCACAACGTCAGCATTGATTTGATGTACGGATTGCCTGGTCAAACTCCGAGCCAATGGCGGGAAACGCTTTTGCGCGGACTGGAGATGGAACCGCAGCATTTATCTATTTATGAGTTGACTCCAGAAGAGGGGACTCCTTTGGCTCGTCGGTTGGCCGAGGATGTTTGTCATCTACCCCATGAGGATGAAGTGTTAGAGATGATGGATATCACTGTGCGGGAGTGTACGGCTATGGGGATTTTACGTTATGAGATTTCCAATTATGCGCTTCCAGGTTTTGAGTGTGAACATAATCGTAACTATTGGAGAGCTTATCCATATTTGGGACTGGGACCCGGAGCGGTATCGCGGCTTAATATCCGGCGTGCAGCTAATGTGGCTGACGTGAATGCTTACTGTGAAAGCATAGAACAAGCAGGAGTTGTTCCTGTGGAAGAGGAAGTACTCGACGATGAAACCTGGTTTCGGGAAGCAGTAATTATGGGACTTCGTATGCTTGACGGGGTTTCCATTAGTGAGTTGCACCACCGTTTCGGTATCAATGCATTAACATATTATGGCGAGATTTTATCGAAATTGATCAACGATAAATTTCTGGTTATCGATGGGGATCACCTGCACCTTAGCCCCTTAGGTCTTCCCATTGCTAATTCAATTATGGCGCGTTTAGTTTAAATTATAGTGGGGTGGTCTCTTGTTATCCGGTCATTTTTTACATACATTAGATTAATGATAAAGTATTTATGAGAGTTCTATTGTAGCACAGTTATAGGGTTATATAGGTAAGTGGTTACAGGCACCTCATCTTCATGCAGTAGCCCGCCCGCATGATGAGCTATAGCGAGCAGCGACTACTGCTTAAATTTGAGGCACCTGTGACTGCTTACTATCTTGCGGTGTATTAGATCAAATAGTTATATACTCTGTGGCCAAGTACGAAATTATACCTCTTTTGCTGTATGTGCGGTAGGTGGTTGCTATTTATTAATCATAAGGTGAACTAATTATTATGGCCTTGTTTAACGATCCGGAAATATCCACATATAAAATAGTTCTTCGGTTCCTTAGGCTTTTTATCCCTATCACTATAGCATATGTTTTTGTTTTAACGACTTTACATTACACTAAACTACAAGGTGATGAAAAGTTGCTACGGCAAAAAGAGGCCCGTAGTGTTAATGAGCAGCGCAATCTTATTGAACAACGTTTTAATTCAATTCTCGGAGATCTCCGGGTATTAGCTAATCATCACGAATTTGAGCCCATTCCTGATAATTATGGACCGACAAATCCTACCCTATCTGGTCTGATTAAGGAATTTTCGGTTTTTACGAAGTATAAAAATAAATATAATTACATACGGTTTACTGATTCTATGGGGCGGTATCGCCTCCTGATTGATCATGATGGAATGAATAAGAATGGTCTTGAATCTGTGGATAGTGATATATCCTCCTCCCAGCTCATAACCAAAGCCTTAGAGAGCAAGAAGGACGTTATTTTAGTATCTCCGTTGCATTCTATTAAAAAAGGAAACAAGGAACTGGATATAACGGTGATGAGTTTCGCCACACCAGTTTTCAACCTTGACCAATATCGATTAGGGGTAGTAATTCTTGATTATGGCATTAATGATCTTTTTGTTGCTATGGACACCGCCTTTAAAGACAGTCATGCTGTACTGATGATGTTTAATTCTTCTGGCAACAATTTCTTAAATTTACACCGGCAGGAAAAAATTTCTTTTTTAAATGGTGGTAAAGGGGGAAAAAGTTTTTCAGCTATATATCCGGTTGTATGGGGAAAAATACTTAAGGAAGAATCTGGTCAATTTGTTGATGAGCTTGGTCTAATTACTTACGCTACATTTTATCCTCAACACAGCGTCAATAGCTATATTGCATCAACAGGTTCTCTTTCGGAGTCAAATATTTTACCAGCTGAAATTGAAGGAATTTCCTGGAAAATAGTTTCTATCGTTCCCTCCACGTCCCTATTTGCCGCTTTTTACTCATTTGATGGGCGCAGCATAAGGATAAATATTGGAGTTTTCTTTTTACTGGCTTTTGTTTCTTGGCTTTTGGCCCATACCGGAGAAAAAAGACACCATTCAGAAGAAAAACTGGTCAAATCAGAGAAAATGGTGGCAACCGCTGGGGACCAGATAGTTCTATTAGATTCCTCCCTTAGTTTTGAAATTGTAAATAAAGCATTTCAACACGCATTTGGTTCAGATTTTACGAAAATTAATCAGATTACTTTTCCTGAGTTGGTAAGCCGTTCGGTTTATGAATCTGTTTTTAAGGATGATATAGAGAAAGTTTTTGACGGTCAGACCATGCGAAAAAGACAATGGCTTGATTATCCAGACGGAAACAGCCGTTATATGGATATAACCTTTTATCCGATCTTAGGAACAGGTGATTCCGTAAACCATATCGTTATAAACCTACGAGATCAAACAGAACTCAAACGGCACGAGGAAGATATCAATATCCTCGCTCAATTTCCCGAACAAAATCCAAATCCCATCCTGCGAGTTTCATCACAAGGCACGGTACTCTATGCTAATCCGGCCACGTCCTGCCTATTGGAAGGATGTGGTGATACCTTTGACGGTCCGTTGCCAGAGCAATGGTGGTTAATTTTTAGAGCTGCCCTTCACAATCAGGAGCCGTGTCAAAATATCGAAATAACTGTGGGCGAACGAGTTTTTTCATTTATGACCGTACCCATTAAGACCTCTGATTCATATTATTTATTCGGTCAAGATATAACTGAGCGCAAAGTATACGAAGAGCAACTTCTTCTATTGGCATCGGTTTTTGAAAATAGTGTGGAAGGTATCACTATTACCGATAAGGACGGAAATATTGAAAAGGTCAACCCTGGGTTTACCGCTATCACCGGATATGAGGCCAGTGAAGTGATTGGTCGTAATCCAAGAATTCTCAAATCAGATCTGCATGATGATTCCTTTTATGCCTCTATGTGGCGTGGCATTAAAGAAGAAGGGTTTTGGAGTGGTGAGATTTGGAACCGGAAAAAGAGCGGTGAACCCTACCCTGAGCGACTTTCCATTACGGCAATCAAAGATAATCTTGGTAATATATCTCATCATGTAGCAGTTTTTTACGATATATCTGAAATTAAACGTGGTGAAGAGAAACTTCGTTACCAGGCTTATCATGACGTGCTGACCGGACTTCCCAATAGGCAACTTTTTATAGATCGACTGGAGATGTCCCTGGCCCATGCTAAGCGTACCAATACCTCTTTGGCGGTGCTGTCCCTTGATTTGGACAATTTTAAAAATATCAACGATTCAATAGGCCATAACATCGGTGATATGTTTCTTCAAGAAGTAGCTAATCTTTTACTTAGTACCTGCCGGGTAGATGATTCTGTGGCTCGTCTGGGTGGCGATGAATTTATAATACTTTTACCTGAAATAATAGATGAAACTGAGGCATTTTCCGGGGCCAAAAAAGTTATGGATGCTTTGTCCCAGCCAATTACCATTGGTAGCAGCCAGCTTTTTGCCGGAGTCAGCATTGGGATTACCATTTATCCTACCGATGGCCTGGATGCTTCGACCTTAATTAAAAATGCGGACATGGCCATGCACCGGGCCAAGGAAACTGGAAAAAACCGCTATCAACTCTTTACCGAGTCATTAAATGATAAGGTAACTAATCGGATACGTTTAGAGAACGACTTGCGATATGGTTTAGAGCGAGATGAATTTGAAGTCTATTATCAACCACGGGTTAATCTGATAAGCGGGAAGATTGAAGGAAGTGAGGCTCTTTTGCGTTGGCATCGTAGGAATGGTGAGCCAATTTCTCCCATGGAGTTTATTCCGGTGGCGGAAAGTACTGGATTAATCGTACCTTTGGGGGAATGGGTCTTGCGTACTGCTTGTTTTCAAACAAAGAAGTGGCATGATCGTGGTTATCCTATTTCTATTTCGGTTAATCTTTCTCCACGCCAATTTCATCAAAAAGGACTGGACAAAACTATCGCAGATATTTTGGGGCAAAGTGGTTTGGCTGCTAAATTTCTTGAATTTGAAATTACCGAAAGTCTTCTAATGGACAATGTCAACCAGGCTATTGAACTATTAAGATTATTACGTAAAACTGGCATTCGTTTTTCCATTGATGATTTTGGTACTGGTTACTCATCATTGCAGTATCTTAAACAACTTCCCATCGATGCGTTAAAAATCGATAGAGCGTTTATTATGGAATTGCCCCACAACGAAGATGATGTGGCTATTACTTCTGCTACTATTTCCATGGCTCGTAGTCTTGGGCTTCATGTGGTGGCCGAGGGGGTTGAAACGGTTGAACAGCTGGATTTTTTACGAAAGATGGATTGCGAACAGATTCAGGGTTATATCTTTAGTAAACCGGTTGAGGCTCCGATTATAGAAAAATATCTGTTACAGGAAAAAACGTTGGGGGCAAAATAATGAAACGTTGTAATCCCTGGTATCGTTAAGAGTGCACAATACCAGGGATCAAGGAGGGCTATTTTCTTCTTTGTATTGAAAAAAGGTAATTGTTTACCATGTTACTTTGTAGATACAAGTTTTTCCGCCATTTGTTCTACATTCGGCACTCTGATCATGACTTACCACTATCATTATAGAGTCGGCCGGTTGAAACTTCCTTGCCATGGACTCAATTATTCCCTTATCAAAATCGCATGGATACGGATTGTTACAGGTTACTAATCCTGACTTTTGACCGGTTGATTCAAAGGTATAGTGGCCTATCTCGCCTCCTCTATGGTTCATGTGGTAGGCAATATCAATTGCGCTCAGTGCTTCTTTAATATTGTCAATATCAGTAGGGAATTGGGCGTTTTCAGGAATTTTTCTTCCTATATTGAACAGGGTACTTGGTCCAATCTCTTCTGCGATATATTTAAAAGCATCAAGCCATGCCTGTTGTTTGTACCACATGCCGGGTGTAGGGTTGGTTACTCCATTTTCTTCTAAGATTTTTATCGCCTGTGCTTTAAATACACCCATGCCGTCGATAACGGATAATACTGTTTCCCCGTTAACTTCTACTCCCATAGCTAGCGCATTAAATTGAGCCATTTTCCACCTCCCTGTTTTTTTAACTATTTTCAGAGCAACCTATTTCTATAAATATCCTAAGTGGTCAAAACACCTATTATTGTAAAATGTTAAGTTGAAAAATTATGAAATGCTTTGGCGTCCAGTGTATAATAGTATTTTTATATATACAATTTTACAGGTGACAGTAAATAGAAATAATAATTCCTTTTAGTTACAATAATAATTCTCTGTTCTCTATAGTATTAATTACTATGTTTGCGATCTAAGGGTTGGATAGAACCTATTGTTATTATGAGATAATAGATTTGTTAAAAATATTTACCTGTCGATTATTGGTATCATTAAGAAAATAATTTTAAAAAATATAGAAATAATTTTTTTGAAAATAAAAATATAATGGTAAGTGGTCACAGGTGCTTCAGATATATGCAGTAGCTCCTGCTCGCTATAGCCCATCTATGCGGGCAAGAGGCATAGTTGTCAGGATAATTTGGATAAAGTGTTGGTATTGAATAGTAAAACAATCTTGTAGCCTGTCTCGGACTGTAGGGGCAATCCTTGTGGGTGCCCGTCTTAATCACCCTAAAATACAAGTATTTATTATTACTAATAGTTAATATAAAAAAATAATTTTAAATTCTTTGAATTAGCTCAGCGGGCACCCACAAGGAGTGCCTCTACAGCGCACAGCAAGGTGCAAGTTCATTTTGCCTTGCATTTTTGCTATGATAAGAATTAGCCTGACGGCTATGGGGCAAGGGGCTACCGCATGAAGATGAGGTGCCTGAGACCACATACAAAATATAGGTGGGGTTGATTAGGTAGCCAGGTGATATTTGATACTATGATGTTTTCAAGTAAATACGTACAGGGTCGCCTATCTGAGCGGCTAAGCTTTCAGCAGCATTTCCTTGATTAACAGCGATCTCAACAAAACCACCACTATCAAGGATAGATAGTAATTCACCAGGTTTGTGCTGAGAGTAACTAATACTCAGCATATTAATTATGTGTCCATTAATTTCTAGACATTCAAGGGAGCTGTTCGCCTTTTGTCTTAGATCTTTTTCGGTAATGGAAGTTCGGATGTTGCCGAAATGGTCAACATGGATAATTTTGCCGCAAAGCCAACGATTTTCCCAAGTAGAGTTCATACATTCTATTTGAATGCAGGAGCTGGGGTCCATTAGAGATCCAACCTCTTGGATGTTTAGTCCCATGGCTAATTGGGCAGCTACTGGGGCCATAATATCGCGACCGTGAAAAGTAGAACTTATATGATGACGAAAAAGGGATTTGTTTTCTATTTTGTGGATAGTGTGGAGTAGTTTGTTCTTGAGAAATAATGAGAGTAGGCCGTTGTCAGGGGCGATCAGGGTATAGTCATCACACTGGGCCGCCAGAATAGCTCGATCGCTGCCAACGCCAGGGTCTATTACTATCATGTGTACGGTATTAAGTGGGAAATACTGGTAGCTCGCATGGATGGTCAGAGCACCGGCTATAATATCTTGAGCCGCAATGGCATGGGTCAAATCAATTATTTGAGCAGTAGGATTTCTTTGGAATATCACACCTTTTATTTCGGCAACATAAGTATCGGCTAGGCCAAAATCGGTGGTCAAGGTTATAAAATTTTCCTTGTTCATAATTGCTCTTGTATAAAATAGGTTATTAACCGGATAATATAATAAAAGAGTCGTTGAAAAAATATCCCATCTCGGAGTTTGTGCTTACCGGCTTGTCTTTTTAGTCTTCTTCTTTATCCAACAGTAATCGTTTACCGGGTTGTAAAGAAAAGTTCTATAACACTGAGTCGGTAAGCATTTACTGGTGCTGCGCATGTGTGCAAGAAGGCCGGTGAGCTATAGTTCAGGCGTAGTGCTGGTGAACGCTTATACAATCTATAGGTTAATACAGATTTAGTGCAACACAGAAAACAGAGTTTCGCTACAAATGATTTCACCTTGATCGATTCTTATTTGAATTAATAATAAGCAACACCGTATAATCAAAAAAGGGTAAGTGGTCACAAGCACCATATCCTCATGCGGTTGCCCCTGCCTGCATAGAATGGCTATAGCGAGCAGTAGCAACTGCATAAACCTGAGGCACCTGTGATCATATACAAAAAAGGTGAATGTTCAACATTATCATTTTTCGTGGATATTTAATCAATTGTTGTTTTACTTGAATGTAAGCTAAACATTTTGCCCATCAGGTGCCAAGCTTAACTTTGGTGAGGTTCTTTTATGGAACATCAAAGAGTTATAAAAAGAATTTTTAAAAGCAAATCGGTATTGGAAGGCGCTGGTGTGCGATTAAAAAGGGCTTTTGGTTATAACGAGCTTCCCCTTTTTGATCCCTTTTTATTGCTTGATGATTTTCGTTCAACTCGGGTTGAGCACTATATAAAAGGATTTCCGTGGCATCCCCATCGGGGTATTGAAACTATAACTTATGTATTGAGTGGTGAGTTAGAGCATGGTGATTCCATGGGCAACACAGGTATAATTTCCGCCGGTGATATGCAGTGGATGACCGCAGGTAGTGGCATAGTTCATCAGGAAATGCCTAAGGGCGATGGTGAGGAGAGGATGGAAGGTTTCCAGTTATGGGCCAATTTGCCTGCATCCCAAAAAATGACTGATCCAGTTTATCGGAGCGTTAATGCGGTAGAAATACCAGAATTGCAATTGGAAAATGGAACTACCGTGAAGGTGATTAGCGGTCGGATGGGTGAGATATGCGGACCTGTAAAAAATGATTTTATCGATCCTGGTTATTTTGACATTACCCTGGAGCCAGGAACAACTTATAAACACCAAACCTCGGAAGGCTACACGGTATTTGTTTATGTTATTGCTGGTAGAGGTATATTTGGGAAAACAAAAGGGGCTCATGAACAGGAGTATGACAATGAAACTCTACTACTCTACAAGGATGGTAATTATATATCGGTGAGTACAGCCCAGAGTGGAGTACGATTTTTGCTAATTTCTGGTAAGCCAATCGGTGAGCCCATTGCCTGGCTTGGCCCCATAGTTATGAATACCGAAGAAGAGCTCACCCTTGCTTTTGATGAGTATCGTAAACATATTTTTATCAAATACCCGAGAGGTTGGACTAAAAAGAAGTGAAAACTTCCTATGGAAACAGGGCGAGGGTTTAATGGGCTTAGGGCTGCGGTAAATAATAAATGTTCCAAAATTGCGCAGGCTTTTTAGGTTAGGTTTTAATCTACTTAAGTCAAAGTGTTGAAAAACTAAAGAAATGTATATAAAAAGGGGTAACTGGTCACAGGGTTGGCAACTATTTGTTTTTATAAACCGCAAGATTCAGTAAGTGGTCACTGATGCCTTGATTTATGTAGTTGCCGTTGCTCATTATAGCCCATCTTGCGGGCATTGGCTACCGCATGAAGATGAGGTACCTGTGACTACTTATGGAAAACGGAGCTTGCAAGACAAGCTCCGTTAAAACGATTGATGTTTACTGTTTAAAGAGCGAATTTTACCGAGCCAATAATCATGTTGGATTTGTATTCGGTATCCAGTGTTTCACCAAAGTCATTGGTAAAACTTGGATCAGAGGCCCCGAAGTAACGGTATTCTGCTGTCACTGATGTTGAAGGGTTTATTTCTGCTTCCAATCCGATCATTACTTGATGAGCCATGACCAGGTCATCCTCCTTCATGGCATCTTCGTCCCAATAATTATCAGTATAAGTAAAATCCAGAGAAGTGAAGCCAAAGCCTAATCCAACATAGGGAGTGAAGCGGGAATTGTTTTCTGCGTCAAAATATCCATTAAACATGACACTGGCGCTGGTTAATTGGCCATCAAAGGCCCCTTGTTTCTTGAGCGTTCGGTTTGTTTCCTCGAAATCACTGGCGGCATAGCCGATTTCGCCCTCCACCCGAAATTGACCGAAATCAACTCCCAGTGCACCGGAGGTATAAAATGAGGATTTATATTCCAAATGCCCTTTTGCCGAATTATAACCATCGGTCACGAAATGGTCGGCATCGGAAACCTTATTATAGCCCAAACTTGCGTCTATATACATAGTTGCAGCGAGTACCGGTCCGGCACTTAGGGTCACACAAGTTAAACAGGTTACGAGTAACTTCTTTTTCATCTCAAACTCTCCTTTGGTCTTGGATCATTAAACATGATAAGCTTTATCGAATATCCAAGGGCTTACAATGTCCATATGACTAAGCCGGAACGATAAGCTAAGGATCTAAATTTGTTAACATGTGAATGTTAGGCTCAAAGCAAAGGTGAGTCAAGCAAAATATGTTTACTTTATCTAATCCCCTGTCAGATTTATTTATGATTTCAAGTAGGATTTCAATTCTTCAACAGAAGGAACATTGCCGACAAATTTCACCACGCCATCCACCGCTAGGGCAGGGGTGCTGAAAACTCCAAAGGAAATTATGGCGTTGAGGTCGGTTATTTTCTCTAGCTCAAAGCTCAAGCCAAGCTCAGTTGCAGCCGTAGTGGTTAATTCAGCAAGTTTTTCACAGTTGGGACAGCCAGGGCCTAAAATTTGAATTTTCATTGAAATCTCCATAGGTAAATAATTATCCGAAAAAGTGACCGAAAATCATACCGCTCATGGTGGACATTACCACCACTAATGCGACAAAAGTAAGGGTTTTTTTAGTTCCAAGCACCGAGCGAATCACTAGCATATTTGGCAAGCTGAGGGCTGGTCCGGCCAGCAAGAGGGCCAAAGCTGGTCCCTTACCCATCCCGTTACCAATGAGACCTTGGAGGATTGGTACCTCGGTGAGGGTAGCGAAATACATAAATACACCAACAAAAGAGGCGAGAAAATTAGCCATTGGGGAGTTTCCTCCTACTGCCTGTGCTACCCATTGCGAGGGCATGAGACCTTCATGGCCGACCCGGCCCAAAAGTGCTCCGGCAATGAGGACCCCAAAGAACAAGAGCGGTATTATCTGTTTGGCAAAACCCCATGAGGAATCAAACCAGCGAGTGGTCTGATCATTGGCCGTGGCAGTAACAATGGACAGTCCGACCACTCCGGCACTAAAGGCAAAGAGTGGTTGATTGGGATAGAGAACGGCCAAGATGGCGGTAGGCAGGGCAATGGCAACCATTTTCCACCAATCCACTTTAAACCAAAATACTAACTGGGCAGCCAAGATCAGTCCAAAGGTCGAGGTTACAAACCATTTGGCTCCATAAATGGCGGCCCATACACCTTGACTTTCGGCTGGTTTTCCCCAATTGGCAAAAACCAGGATACCGACCAAAGCGGCAAAATAAGAAATATTTTGCCAGGTGCTCCTTTCACCCTCCTCAGTCGGCATGACCATTTCCACAGCGCTTTTTTCTTTTATTTCATTTCGGAAAATAAATTCCATTAACAAGCCGATTATCACACTAAAAAGAATTGCCCCGATGGCTCTGGCGATCCCCATTTCCGTGCCTAAAATTCTCCCGGTGAGAATAATGGCCAAAACGTTGATGGCCGGGCCGGAGTAGAGAAAGGCAGAGGCTGGTCCAAGGCCCGCTCCCATGCGATAGATTCCTGCAAAAAGAGGTAGTACGGTGCAGGAACAGACAGCCAGAATGGTACCCGATGCCGAGGCCACGGTGTAGGCTGCAATTTTTCCGGCCCCTGGTCCCAGATACTTCATCACCGCACCGCGGCTGATGAAAACCGAAATGGCACCGGCAATAAAAAAGGCAGGTATTAAGCAGAGCAAGACATGCTCTCGAGCATACCATTTAACCAGGTGAAAGGCCTCCAGCACTGCGTTGTCAAAACGGGCCATGCCCACCGGCAGGAAAAAACAGGCCAAAAAGCCTGCCAATATCCATAGGGCGGGTTTCCATTCTTTTTGTAATGACATTTTATTATTCCTTTTTGGGATATTTGGTAAATTAACCAAATATAAAGTTAAAAAAAAAATTATTTTAGCATAGTAATCTGATGATCTAATCGGTCACGCAACACGGCTTCTACGCATTGCATAAAGTTTAGAATGCAAGGTACCTTAAGTCGGTAAAATACCTGCTTACCCCGTTTTTCATCATCAACGATTCCGGCCCGTTTTAGCACCGATAAATGTTTTGAAACAGTTGAAAAATCAAAATCCGTAAGCTCAACGAAGTCACGGACGCAACATTCACCATCAGCTAATTTTTCCGTCATCCATAAACGGGTGGGATGGGCAAGGGCTTTAAGCACATCTGCCTTTGCCTGATAGAAATCTTTATCTTTAGAATCCATAACAACTCATAATTAAGATTATATGTACATTTGGCATAATAACCAAATGTTATTTTTTGGCAAGACACTTTTTCAAAATATTTAAGAAACAACTTGCCAAAATTGTTTAGCAGCTATACATTCATGGCATGACTCAAGTAGATAAAATCCATAACTTCAAGGAAACATTCCTGAGGATTATTCATAAATTTAAGGAACTGGAGAAAGTTCCGGTGGATCACGGTACTGGAGACCTTCTTTATGCTTCAGAGATTAATACCTTAGAGCTTATAGGGAAATTCTCTGGGATTAACCTTACCCAACTAGCTCAAAAAAAGGCGGTGACTAAGGGAGCGGTATCGCAAACCGTGGCTAAATTGGTTAAAAAACAATTGGTTAGTAGAAACCAAGCCCCGGATAACGACAAGGAAATATTTCTGGAATTAACTAGCCTGGGGGAAATTGCTTTTGAAAATCATGAAAAGTTTCACGCAAAATATGATTCTGCAATGGTAAATAAATTAAGCGGTATGAGTAACGAACAATTTAAGTTGGTAAGTGATACCTTTGAGCTTCTGGAAACCACAATCGATAGCTACTTAGAAGATCTCAAATAATTTTTTTTTGCCTGTATGGTTTAGCTGCTAAACAAAACACTAAAAAGAGTTGATACATGAAAAGTAAATTACTGCAAAAACAGGACTACATTTGGTTGGCGCTGGGTACTGTGCTGCTCTATTTTTCCAACTGGAATTGGGCCATCCCCGCTGCCACCTGGCTTTTTTCTATCTTTTTACTACGTTTCTCACGGACCCGCCCAATAAGAAGCGGACTATTGGGCCTTGGTTTAGCCTCCCTCGTGGTCGGAGTGGCTTCCATGTGGAAGCTTCTGGCGATAGAGCCAATCCCCCCGATATTTCGCATCGTGTCTGGCTTGGTACTCGGGGTAATCGTCTTTTTACCGTTTCTCGCTGATCGACTTCTGGTTTACAAGGTACCCCCAATGGTGGCAACCGTGGTTTTTCCCTGTAGCTGGGCTGGATTGGAATATCTAAAAGCCATGGGAAATGGAACGTGGGGGGCTCTGGCCTATACTCAATATGGCAACCAGCCATTCATGCAGCTTGCCTCAATCACTGGACTATGGGGGTTCTCCTTCTTAATCACCTGGTTTGGATCGGTGGTGAATTTCGCCTGGGAGCAACACTTTGCCTGGCGCAAAATAAATTCAATTATCATCACTTATAGTTTAATTCTTTGTGCTGTTTACCTCTACGGTTATGCGCGCCTCTCAGGCTCGCTAGAAACAGTAGATAGGGTGAGCGTTGCTACGGTGACTAATCCAGACGATTTTGTAAAAAGATTTTATAGCCCTGATTGGACGGATAGAAAAAGAGGTTATAAGAATATGGAAAAAGACCTTGCGCACTTTATTGCTTCCACAAAAAAATCCGTCAATGAGGGTGCTCAAATAGTATTATGGCAAGAATACAGCATTTGTGTGATGGAGGAAAATGAAGGGGAGTTTATGGGTAGGGTTCAAAAACTTGCCATGGAAGAACAAATATATCTGGTTGTGGCGATCGGCTTATTTCCCATCAAATATCCCGAGCAGCCGTGGCAAAATAAACTGATGTGGATTGACCCGAGCGGAGAGGTTATTGCTCAATATAATAAATTAAAACCAGCCCCTCCCCTGGAACCCATCACTCCAGGTACCGAGCCCCTTCCAATTGCCGATACATCCTATGGAAAGATAGGTTCTATTATCTGTGCCGATCTGGACTACCCCAACATCGTAAGACAAGTAAGTGGACATAAAGGACAACTTCTTTTAATTGCTGCTCAATCATGGGCGGCAGTGGACCCATTACATACCCAAATGGCAGTTTTTAGAGCCATTGAAAACGGCCTTCCAGTTGTTATGGGGACCGGCGGTGGCTTATCCATCGCTGTTGACTCTCATGGTCGCCAGGTAACCAGCTTGGACTCCGCAACTACGCCGGAGAAGCGGATGATTTCTAGCCTACCGCTTAAACCCATTGCGACCATATATTCCCGAATTGGTGACAGCTTTGCATGGGTATCTATTTTGGGATTTATGATTATTGCTCTATTGCCTATTTTTGTAGGAAAGAGAGGGAAATGCTGGAAAAAATAAAAAGGGCGATCACAAGGATCGCCCTTTTGTTATTAAGTATATAATCAGGTATCTTGATTGTTCGTTTTCTTTAGCCTGACGGTTATAAATTAGAATAACATAGTTTACTGTTGAAGCCTGGGTTTTTAAATGTAATTCAGCGAAAGGGGATATTCTATTATTTAGATAGTTTATCATTCTGATTTTTTAATATCTCATCCCGTTCTCGCCTGTATTGTTCATAATCCGGTGCTTCTTTATCAGGGGGCGGCAAATCATCCATGCTCTTCATCTCCTGAACTTTGTTAGACGAATTGAAAACTCCTTTATAAAGGTTCTCCTTGCCACAACAACCGCAGAGCAACACCAGCAATAAAAGGGATAAAGAAATGGCTTTGATTCTATTTTCTGCCATAAGTAAACCTACGAAGTAGTGTGAAATTTTCATTATACCCTTACCTCAATGCATATTGTTTAGATTACCAGCAGCATTTTAACAGATAATAGCTGTTTAGAGCATCCCCCGTCAATTGCATAACCATCAGTTACCTTTTACTATCAATCGCCTTATGTAACTGTTCACCGGGTTGTAATTAAAAGTTCTATAACATCAATTGGTAAGCGTTTACCAGTGCTGCGCATGTGTGTAAGCAGGCCGGTGAGTTATAGTTAACCCTGTGTGGATCCGGTCTGATCGCGCCGAGGCGTAGTGCTGGTGAACGCTTACAGCCTTACGATAATCTTAAACAGCGATATTCAAAATTTTTAGTAGTTACTATTATAGAAATAAGTAGGATTAAATATATCTCGCCAGAGTCATGTATATAATTTCCAAACTTAAGGCCCAGGAAAAAAATATCCAAAATCTGAGCCTATTGCTTACCAGCTTAATATTTTCCGCAGCCCTTATCCTGACGACCTCGTCAACTCAATCTATTTATATTCTTATAAACGTTTACATTTTACAGTTCATTTTATATACTCACCTGTGTTTATATATACAATCAAGTAGACAGTATTAATAAATATTCCCAACTTAAAATTAAACTACCGTTTGTCTAAACAACTCATTCCTTATAATATATAGTTTTAACATACATTATGTTTCAAGATACCTTCAATGATAATAAAGCTGTTCCTCTTCCATGGTATATTCATTTAATTGGAGGACATGGTCTTACTGGTCTATTTCCTTGGATTTTGGTAGCAAGGCAATTTTTTCACCGGCAACAGAAATGGCTTGCCTATGGAGTGTTTTCCATCAATCTGGCTATCTTTTTGGGGTTTTGCTATGCTGCTATCTTCTCCCATACTCCTTGGACCAAACACCTCTTATGGTTCAGCGTTTTAAACTTTATCTGGTCTATGAGTGGATGGGGGTGCCAAAGGTATTTTATAGGGCCCGCTCCGCCTCGCTACACCCCTTTTGCTTGGAAAACGCGTCTCTCACCTTTTTTTACTGCCCTGTTGCTTACCGTTTGTTATGGAGTCATTCTATCAATATTCCCAATTCTTAAGTCCTGGGGAGAAATGGCTGCTTCCGGTGATATTCTAGATAAAAAATTATTGCTTGAAGATTTTTTCCTCTCTGTTCCCTATCTGCTTCCCTACGGACTTATCGTTGGTATCTATTGGGCCGGTAAACCAAAAGAATTCAGCTCAGCTCATCCAATTGCCTTTTTTGCGGGATTAAATATTTTCTATCTCTCACTAGCCGTTGTGTTTCAACTTTTTCTCTTTATTTTTTTCCAGGGAAATTATTTCCATTCCCTCACATATTGGCCGGTTATCGCGCAGGATCCAGGGTCGTTGGGTAAGTTTTTTCTTAAAATGGAACAAAATGATCAAGTTGTAATTATCGTTGTCGCGTTGTTGCTATGCTCTGTTAATTCTATACGGCAATTTTGGAAAAAAGCTTTTTTCGTTATTCCTGTTGTTTGCTTAATATCTGTTCCCCTTGCATTTAGTTCCAGCTCACTATGGCAACTCATTCAGGGTCAAATTTTTAACAAAATGGACTCTCCAGACTTGTCCACTCAAAGAGAAGGAGCATCTTGGGCGGAAACCCTACTCGCAAGATATCCCAATCATGACCAATGGCCGGAAATTGCTCTCAGCCTGGCTCAAATTCAATATGAAAACGGTAATATTGGCCGAGCCAAAAATATCTATGAAGCTATAGTTCAAAAATATCCTGATTCCACAAGATGGAGAAAGCAAACCCAACTGGCCAAAGCAGCACTCGGCTCTGAAAAGTTTGGCGATAAAACCCTACAAAAAAATATTGTTTTACCCAAAGTTAGTTATGAGCCCTACTTAACGCCAAATTGGATGGCACTTCTCCAAACGGCAAGATACTGGCACGGTGATGAAGTGGCTGAATCACAACTGCTCATCGAGTTAAAATCATTTTCCAAAAGTGATGAAAAGATAGATATCAGCCGTATTCCAGATGGGGCAAAGCTCTATGATAATGCCACAAATCTCGGCTTCCAAATGATTTTGATTCCAACAGATTTTGTGAAGGCTAAAGCACTTCTTTACGCTGATATCCCAATCCTCTTCCCCATAGACAACGAATTTCACCTACTCTCCGGCTACCTGGATGATCGCAGCGTTTTTAAAGGTTATGGTTATCAACATCTTAGTACTCGGCTCAAAAAGAGTCACAAGGAAGAGGCTGGTGAAATTCTCTTTCTTAAAGAAGAAGGGAAAGGTAAAAGCGAAAAACATCTGGAGCAAGTTGCCAAACAAGCCTATATGGAAATACCCTATTCATATTGGCAATCAGCCGAACAAAAGGACAAGTCCCCTTATATGGCTATTGTTTTCCCCTCGTCCAAGGGTGATGAAATCGCCAAGGTACTCAACACTACCCTACCTGAGTTGACAAGGGAATCTAAAGGACATCTAGGTGGATTAATAGCATTTGCTGCCTTTCAGTCTGCTGATATTATTCGAGCCATTGAATGGGCCCAGGCAAGTACACGATTAACCAATGACCCATTTCCTCTCCACGTAGCTCATCTCTCTGAAATTTTATGGAAAAGCCGAGATAAATCCTCTGTCACTGGTTTACATTTAGAAGAGCAATTCCCCCAGCTCGCCACTATTTTCAAGTTTATGCAGTCAGAGTCCACTCGTTCCTTTCTGGATACGGCCGCTACCCAGTTCACGGCTGATCTTACCAGCCAAAAGCTATCCAGCCGAATTCGACATCATTACAGTGATTTTCTTGATCGTAGCTCACCTGCGGACCTGGCCTTGCTGGAGAACATTTATCAGCAAGATTTAAGACTCGATCCTTCCGATCGAAGAACATGGCTTAAGTTGGTTGAAGTCAACGAGTGGAAAGGTGATTTGGAGCAAAGCGTTAAAGCCCTCCAAGGAGCTTTAGAGGCCGGTGCCTGGAGTGATACCATCGCTTTAAAAATGGTTTTTCAATTATTGCAAATTAATAATGACTTAACTAATGCCAAAACATTATTTAACAAAATTAATCCGGCAAAGGTGAAATACAATGCCGATTATTTTTACTGTAAAGGTGCATTAGCTGAGCGAGATGAAGAAACTGACACCGCTTTACAATATTATGAACAAGCCATCAGTATGCGACGCTATACACCGCTTTATCATCTGGAATACGGCAAGCTTCTGATGAAACTTGGTCAAACAAAGGCTGGCCGAAAAGCACTCCAGTGGGCGATCTCGGTTGATGATGGAGTGGGCATTAAAGAACAAGCGGAAAAATATCTTAACGAAAATAACCATTCATAATTAAAATAATCAAATATTATGTCAGATACACAGTTTCAATCAATGGACGATTCTAGGGATAACCATGAAGCGTCAGCTCAAGTAAATCCATTACCTGGGACATCACCTTTGGTGCGACCGGAAATTTTGGCTCTTTTCAGTCTAGTATCCGGGCCTTTGGTTTCAGGTCCCATGGCGGGCTCTATTCTCTCCGGATCTGGTAAAACAAAACAGGGTCGTATTATCTCATTATTGGGTGGATTGACCGGAATTGTGCTCTATGCATTTTTACTTCTGTATCCCATGAAATGGTATTGGTCCTCCTTGATTTTATCTGCATTTCATCTTAGTTGGGCTAGTTTCACTTTTATTGTGATGCGACGCCACCATACACTTTGTCCAGATACCTATCATTTTAAGTATGAACCCCATCGCAAACAGGACAAATCCTATTTAGCTGCAGGTATTGTCGGTGGTCCGCTTATTGCTTCCATGTTCGGCACCGTTGCAACCGTGTTATTTATTCTTGCTACCGATCATCTTTTCTCCATGTATATGCCGGTGGCCGCAGAGAATTACCAGGCATTATTTTTCCTTGGGATTACCGTCTTCTGCCTAAGCATCACCGGTGCTGCCTGTGGCGGGTATTTAGGCAAGAATAGGTTAAAAATTGAACCGCCGACCATGGTAAGTTATGCTCTTATCCTGATCTGGATAACAATCACCTGGCTTTTTGCGCTCCAGATAACCATCGCCCTTCCAGGATACCAGGCCGGTCAAACCAGCGGGGTTGAGGGAGATGCGATAATATTTCCTTTTTTAGCGGGAAACATGTTCATGGGTCTCTGGTGGGTGCCGGTTCTTTTTATATATGTTGTGCAACCAGCCTCTTTTAGGGCAAAAATACGCCGTCTCATCCAGGTACCAATCATTCACTTTTCTGCAGCTATTACCCTTGTTATTTTAATCGGTTACCCGAGTATAATTTATCATGCCGCCGGTCGTTACTTTGAGAGACATGCTCTCATTGAGTATGCTTTAAACTGCTACCAGCAGGGGTTGAAAATGGACCCCGCCGATAATAGTACCTCCTATCTGCAATATCGAATGGCATTATTGGCTCATAAAATGGGGAATGACCAGCAGGCCATTGAGGGATTCCGTAAAGTTGTTTCCAAATACACTTACGAGGAAACATTAGTTAGAAAATCAAGTAGATTTCTCGATAAGCTCACCCATGCCGAAACACCGGGCAACAGAGTTGTTTTACCTGGGGTTGAGACCCGTACCACTTATAAAGGTGCTTATTGTGTTCCTAATTCATTGGCACTGGTAATGAGATTTTGGGGTTCTGAAACCAATGCTCTTGCCATTGGCCGCCAAATTACCGGCTTGGGAAGCGGCACCAATGTCGTTGATCAAGCTTGGTATGCCCGACAACACGGTATGCGGCACGATTTCCTTCCGCTGGCATCCCTTGATGATGTTAAAAAATGCATTGATGCGGGATTTCCCGTGATGGTATATGTGCCGGCCCATGTTTTCGTAATAGTCGGTTATGATGATCTTTTAGAAACATTTATTACCTACGATGTTGCAACCAGAGATATCTGGGTTGATTATCTGCAAAAAGACTTTATTAAATCATGGAAAAAACAGAATAACACCTTGGTGCTGGCCTATCCTGATTCAGAAAAAAATCGTATACCGGACCATATCAGCAAACGTCTTGTCACCATGAGTGATGAGTATCTCCATTACCACCTTAATTACATGTCTACCCTTTCGGATGCAGCTAGTCAGAGACATCTTTTCAAAGCTGCTGGAGTTAATGACGGTTTTTTTCTGCCTTTAACCATCCTTTATAACGATTATCCCGGTTCACGACCCGCCATTGCACAAAAATATGATATCGATGGGGTAACTCAATCTATTGTGGACTATTTTGGCCAGGATTTTGATGAAGGAACCCATTTATGGGGCCAACAGCACTACGACGATTACGCGGAAGAAGATCCAGTCTTTGAATATGCGTTAACCTATCTCCTAGATAATAACCGCTTATCAGAAACGCGAGATTTGATAACCCATATCCGTGAAAACGGCACTATTAGCGATGAAACTCGAAATACAGAAGGAATGGTTGATCTTGCCTTGGGCGATCTCACCACAGGGGTGAATATTCTCGCCGATTCACATGATCAAGATACCATTTTCTATTTAGCCTTAGCCAATATGAAACTCAATAACCACCAAATAGCTGTAAATGAACTCATTGAGACAGTGGAAGGGTGTATTTGTCATTTTCGCCGCGCTCCCCTAGGGCCTTACGGAAACATTGTTAGAGAGAAAGCTTCTCCTTGGACGAGAGGGAGGAGAAGGTCCGGGAAGTTTCATGATAACCAGCGTCCCATGGGGCTTGATAAGCTAGGATTCCCGGTCACAGCTATTGCCAACTCCCTTCTTCTGCAACAGGAAGACTATGGCGACAATGACAAGGATCTGGAAAGTATATGGTTTAAGTGGCTCCATCATGACCCCTTTGATGCAAAAGTAGCGGCACGACTTGCCGACTTATATGCAGCTCGCTTGGAGCGAACTGAAGGGGAAAATGACAAGGAAAAGCTTAGAAACCTGGAGCGAAAAAGACTTTTTGCTTCCGCTAAGGAGCAACGCTATAGCATGGAACAGTTTTTTGCTGACTGATATTCTTGTTTGAAAATCATTAACTATTTTGCTTAGCTTATAAGATTTTAAAATGTAAAAGTGTCAAGCACCATGTCTGCTAATGAGCTGGCCGAATTCATCATGATTAGCTCTAGTTGACACTCTGGTCGCACGTTGCTGCATCACTGGTGAACGCTTAGAATCCAATGTTATAGAACTTTTCGCTTCAGCCCGTTGTACGGCATAACCGTCAGGCTAGTTCTTGCAAAAGCAAGATATTGCGTGCAAAATATACTTGCATCTTGCTGTGCGCTGTAGGGGCACCCCTTATGGGTGCCCGCTGAGCTAATTAAAAAAATAGAAAATTATTATTTTTATATTAACTGTTAGCAATAAATAAATGCTTGTAGTTTAGGGTGATTAAGACGGGCACCCACAAGGGGTGCCCCCATAGCCGTCAGGCTAAGGCCAGAAAGAGAGAAAATATTAAATTAGATTAAGATGATACAGGTGGCGGATATAAGGTGTGCCATTATGGTGCAACACCGTTGAGATATGACAATGTGATTAGAGTTGGTCCGTTAATCATTAAATTTTATCTACCCGAATGCTGGGGCGTGCGTAGGGGCGATCCTTGTGATCGCCCTTTTTTATTCTGCAACATGATTCAATCATATGTGTTAATAGGATATTCTCCTTAGCCTGACGGCTATGGGGGTGCCCCTACTATCCGTGATAGACTATTAGTTTGTTTTACGATGCAATACCTCTTGTTATCCGTCTTAGCCTGACGGCTATGGGGTGTACGGTTTTGTATCATCAGTTTTTGCAAATGGAACTCAAGTGGGAGGGTTAGATAGAGTTGCGGGAGCTGATAATTCAACACCTGGCCCCATTACATATAATTAACCGGTTGCTCCAGGTAGACTGGTGGTTAGCTTTAAGTTAGGTGGCTAAATATGTATTCAAAAATTAAAATTTGTTACCATAATTATTTCGCTTTTATAACGGTATGGCTAGGTAGTGAGGAAAAATCGGCAAAACATTTTTTAGAAGCTGCAATGTTAGGCAGTTCATTCTCACAAATAATGATCGGAATAAGATACGATGAGGGACGAGGTGTTAATAAAAACAATGAAAGATCTTTTTATTGGTTCAAAGAAGCAGCAAAACGAGAAAATATTCATGGTTTAGCTAACGTTGGAATGTCATACTATCATGGTAAAGGAGTTTCTAAAGACTTCAAAGAAGCTTTTATTTGGGTTCAAAAAGCAGCAGAAAAAGGTGACGCTGAATCACAGTACAACTTAGGATACATGTACGCTGTTGGAGAAGGTGTAGGAAAAGATATTAATCTAGCTATTAAATGGTTTAAAAAAGCAAAATCGAATAAATTTAAAAAAGCTGCTGAAATCTTGGACGACATTTATAAAGGAACATTTTGTGATATAGATTGAAAATATTTGTTACTAGATATAATCATAATGATATGTAAAGAATGTGGTCGTGAGCTGAAGAAAAAGTATTATGCTACCAACGGGTTACAACTATTGTTAATTACCCCTCCGACATTCCTGCTCTTAATGTTTATATCATACGGTACCGCGATCCCGTATTTATTTGTATTTATAACTATATTACTTGCAATATACTTTTTTTTTAAAAAGAAAGGTATTATTATTTTTGCAAAAAATGCCAAAAAAATACAATTCAAACCAGCAACCTACCTGTGTAGCAACCAGTCCTCTTTTGCTTCGATAAGAAAATTCAGGGGGACATGCTATACGCCCCTTGTCAATACATAGTATGCTTATTATATATTACTTTAAAACCAATTCTAAAAAGCGGGGTCCTGTCTTGAAAAATGACTTTTAGCAAAAGCAAAACTTATAATCCAAAACCTGAACCTCTAGGCTTATTTGCAGCATAAAGAAAGTCATCGTAGTCAATAGGGTCCCCATATTTCCCCCTCCTCTTGAGCATGTTATTGAGCCAGTTGAACTATTACAAATTCCAAAATCTAGGGGAGCAAGGCTTATGGACCAGATTGGGGGTCTTTTTGATGGCGGGAAAGGACTGGTTTTATTCTTTATATTTCGATTGAGTGCGATTAAGCATGATAATGATTTTGTCAGTTAAAGAGAAGGAAGTAAGATTTGGATCAAATTAAAGTTGTCAGTTTTCTTGAGAAGAATATTATATCTTTTTTTGTATTAAAACGTGTAAAAGCACTTTTAAAGTTTGTTCCTCCGCAAGATTTAATAGGAATCAACAAGATTGAATTAATTAACAAGTTTGAGAACAAAACATATACCAATAGTGGAGGGATATACTCGCCAGGGAAAAATAATGATGCTAAAATAATACTAGCTATTGGAACGATTTATAACGGGATGCCAACTTTTTTACATCTAATTCCCTTTATACCAAGTTTTTTACTTGCTATGGTCTTGTATCATGAAATTGGGCATCATTATAAAAATAAACTAATGCATAGCACTGGCATAAAAGGTTCTGAGTATCACGCCGAACAATATTCTGATAAAATTCTGAGGGAAAAATATAAATTCTTTTTGTTAGCTATAAAACCCATTTATCCTTTTATTATGTGGCTAAGAAAATAATCTGTCTCACCCTGTTGTCCCTCGCAAAAAAAAATATCAATTGGGGTCATTATGTTGCCAGTGGCTGACCATTTTCTGTGGCCCTTTTTCAATAAAATAATCTTTTTCTTTATATTATTTGGGCTTGGTTCTAACTTCGGCCATTTTGCTTAAACTGCCACAGACAAACGCTTACTCGGTCGAGCCGGATAATCCATATTGTTCAGCAAATGAACAAATAGATTTTCATGTTTAGCTTCGAAAAATCTTTCAGCTGGTGTGGTATTACCATCTCTCTTGATGTGAAAATTATGAATTACTGTCTGCGCCTTTAAATGTCTTTCACTCAATCTATGTATTCCGTGGTGCCTGAGCGAAAGCTGAGCATTCCTCCCTTCGACATTGGAACTTGATCTTTGAAAAAAATGCGCACATTCACGGGCTATTTTTATTAGATCATCTACCATGGGAGGGCTCAATGCGGCCAAGGGCCCGTCTTTTTGGCTGGTAACCGAAAGTAACTCTATAGATTTTTCCTGAATGAGCTTTTTTCTAATTTTATCCTTTTCTTTTTTTGCAACCAGGCCAAGATAAAAACCAGGAATTAGATTGTCCTGTAGAACTTCCCTTTCCGTTTTGGTAAGATCCTTATTTTCGAGATGTTGATCCACCATGGCGTAGAAAAAGGCTATAGTGGAAACAAAATTGGACACAACACGATGGGCCTTATCAATATGTTTACGACATTTTTTTGAAAGACATGCCGTCGCTTTATTTATCATTGAAAAGCAAGCTCCTAGCAGACTTTCTACTGTTTGCGCATCCTGTTTTTTTCCTGTTAAAGGGTCATAAGGATGGTAAACGTGGCCTATCTTTTTTCTTTCAGAACGAGCAACTTCTTGATTCTCAAGTGCTTGTTTTAATCTATCCACTGCTGATTTTCGTTCTTGCTCCGCGACGTTGATTTTTTGTTCAAAGTTTGGCCTCCTGCCTCTTGGCCGACGTGCCTGGTTGTCATAGGCCTGTTTTTTCCTGATTATTTTTTCTAATAGTTTTTCTGTTGTAAGAAGAACTTTTTCACTACGCCTTATCTCCGATGCAAGTGGGCCAGAGGTTCCCTTTCCGATTTCTTGAGATACATGGAAAGTGTCAGAGGAGTGATGGGCATTAAGTCCTTTCTTCACATGTTTAACCAAACCGCTACCTTCATCACCGGCAACCTGGATCACCTTAACAGGCAGACCGTAAAGTGCCTCCTCCACGGATACATTCCAGGTTGCTCCATCACGATTTGAGACATATTTTTCCAAAATGATGTAGTTCGAAACCGCTTCCATAGCAACAAGACAGATCTCTGGGTGAAAAGTTTCATCTTCCATTAAGGTGATTGACTTTGAGGGCATTTGTGGGGTTAATCGATCACATTCAGATTTGCCGAATTTATTAATTTCATTATCCATCTTTTTCGAAACTCTTTGTTGAACAGGGTATGAACAGGCCACAAAGGGTTCAAGGCCACATGCTTTAAGAAAGTTAGATACATTATGTATACTTGCAACCCCAACCTTGGTAAACTCAAAATGAGCTGCGGTTATCAACCGGCGGAGAAATGCCAATCCATGAGGGCTTTCAAAGAACGAAATAAGCTCTGCCGAGGCATCAATATTCTTTTTCCGTTCCAGCCAATATTGAAGCGTGGTTCTTGGGATTTGATTCCCTATTGCCCATTGGCGTTGGCTTTGGTTGCCTATTTCAGCTTCAAATTCACACGTTTTTATTGTGGTTTCGCCACGGTCTCGAAATATTTTACTTACATCAATCGTTGATTCTTGATATACTAAATTCATAAATGCTCGGTTTTGTAATGGTTTGTGGTTAAGGTAACATTCCTTTACCTAATCGAGCATTTTTTGTCTATATTATCCTGCCATGAGCCTTTTTTTATGCGAAATCCGAATTCGTTGACCCTTTGTGACTAGAGGGTATTTTTCTCATCATAATTTTAAATACTGGTTAGCAAGGGGTTCCGCCGACCTTGTTCGAGACACTAATTGGCCGAAGATAGAACCAACCCC
>JAOTSI010000367.1 GCA_029865005.1 Desulfobulbaceae bacterium | reverse complement strand
CAAACCCTATGATCAGGTACCTTATAAGGCAAAACCATTTCGTCAATATTACCCCCTACCTATATTAAGGAACTATTAAAAGAGACAATTAAAATTGTTTAATATATTTCTTCCATATTCCTTATTAAAAGCCTGACGAAATTATCCATAACCTTTTAAAATATTAAGAGTCTAACTACTACTTACTATTTATTCTTCGCAACTACCCAGACAGCATGCACGATACCAGGAAGATAACCCAGGATTGACAAAATAATGTTAATCCAAAAATGTTTTCCGATTCCAACCTGTAAAAATACTCCCAGAGGTGGTATAAATATTGCGCAGATAATTTTAAAAAATTCCATAAAACTCACCTTTTAATTTTAATTAATCTCAAATTCTTTACCACCGAACAGTAAAGAATACACACAATGCCGGAAAGACATGTAGACTCGCCAGACCACTTCATACTCTGTACCTGGTCACAGGGCTTACAACTAACTGATTTAACACTGTGAGAGATAGTAAGTGATCACAGCTATTTAAAATTCACACAGTTACCACTACTCACTTTAGCCTATCACTGGCAAGGTCTATAGTTGTAAGACTAAGATCTAAAAGCAAGAAAATATTAACAAGACAATATATTAATATTATATCGTTCTTGTGAAATAGTGGGAAGCTATATTCAACAGCAAGCGGTCTTTCCTTATTATCTAAATCACAATAAAATATTAAAATCATTAAGATAATATATTTTTCTACTCACCACAAGTAATGGATTAAAGTGATACCTTGACTCTTACTTAAAATAGCTGCTATTCTAATAATTGAAACTGATACTAAATCATAATTTAGCTGAAATGATAACAAATTGAACAACCGTTCACGGGTTTAAAAGTTAAAGCTCTATAGCATCTGTAACGTAAGCGTTTGGCAGTGCTGCGTATGCGCTTAAGCAGGCCGGTGAACTATAGTTAATCCTAGGTGAATCCGGCCTGATCGCACGCAGACGTAGTTCTGGTGAACGCTTACCAAATTAAAGCAAAATGATTCCCATTAAGTTAACGGAGACAGCACATGAAAAAATGGCAGTGTAGAGTCTGTGGTTATATTCACGAAGGAAATGAACCGCCTGAAAAATGTCCTATCTGCGACGCTGATGCTACAGAATTTTTTCTAGTTAACCCAAAAGAAGAAGAAGATCTTTCGCCTATAGCGATCGACTCAGTCCCTGTTGCCGAAAAATTGTCTTTTGGGGGCAGAAGCTTCGATATCCTAACAGATCAGATATACAAAAATCATCTCCACCCGATTACTGTACATTTTCCCAACGGAGTACTACCTGCCGCTGTAATATTTGTCGTCCTATCCATCCTCCTTAACCATAACTGCTTACAAGAAGCTGCCTACTACAACCTAATTTTAGTCACCCTCACCCTACCGATAGTGCTATTCTCTGGATATGTCTCCTGGTGCAAAAAGTACAACAAGGCCATGACCAAAATCTTTATCATCAAGATCACCAGTGCTGCTATATGCTCATCAGCTGCTATTATATTAGTGATCTGGCGCTATAACGACCCCACGATTATGGACGCCACCTCATCAACACGATGGTTATTTGTGCTCATAAATATAGTTATGCTCGCAGCAGCAGGACTTGCCGGACACCTAGGGGGAAAACTATTATTTAGCAATAGGTAATTGAAGAATACAAGGCACATCGATATAAAATGAAATTATCCTTAAGTAAAAAAGAAATATCGCTCTTTCAACTGGTCTCCAAAACCATCTTTACCAATCCGTTTAGTGAAGAAAGAAATATCGCAGACGCCGCTCTTGCCGGATGCCTCACTAACGAACATAATCCTGCTAAACTTCTGCAATTGGCAACCGATCGGGTGGCTAAAAAAATCCACCACATGGAGAAAGAAAACAAGTCCAGCCTCCACTCGTATACAGGAGAAGACCGACGCTTACTAGGCAATGTCTATCTTTTCCATATTTTCCATCGTCATGTGAAGTCCTTTGATAGTCATATCGAACAGCAACTCCAACAGGGAAACACTCCCACCCGCTTTGCCGCCGGAAACACCATTGTTACCGAGCTCCTTGAATGCGGATTTAGTGGAGCAGAGGCGCAACAATACCTGGCTGTTTTCTTCCAAATGCGCCGGGCCTTCTATTTCATCCGTAATAGTTTACTGGGGATCAGTCCCTGCATGACCGGTTTACGGGAAAGTTTATGGAACAATATCTTCACCCGCAATATCGGAATTTATGTGGATTCATTAATGGGCAGGATGGAGGACTTCTCCACCCTCTTGCTCGGAGAGACCGGGACCGGAAAGGGAGCAGCTGCTTTTGCGGTGGGATGTTCTGGTTTTATTCCCTACGATAATAAGAAACAACGATTTTGCGAGAGTTTCACCAAGGCATTTTTATCAATTAACCTTTCTCAATTCTCCGAACAACTCATCGAATCCGAGCTCTTTGGTCATGCCAGGGGTTCTTTTACCGGGGCGGTGAAGGAACATAGCGGTGTTTTTTATCGTTCAAGCCAATATGGGGCCGTTTTTCTCGATGAAATAGGGGAAATTTCCATTCCAATACAGATTAAACTACTCAAAATCCTCCAGGAACGCACCTTTTCACAGGTGGGCAGCGACACAGAGCAACGTTTCTCCGGGCGGGTCATCGCCGCCACCAACCAATCACTGACCAAACTACGTCACCAGTCCAAATTTCGGGACGATTTTTACTACCGCCTCTGCTCCGACACCATCGTTATCCCTCCCCTGCGTCAACGGATAAAGGAAAACCCCGAAGAAATTAAACTACTGACCGGGCACCTTTTAGAACGTATCACCGGCAAATCATCAGCAAGCCTTCTCAGCTCAGTGCTCAAAGCCATCCGCACCTCCCTACCCCGCCATTATTCCTGGCATGGCAATGTCAGAGAATTGGAACAGTGCATCAGACAGATCCTGATCAAAGGAACCTACGCCCCTATTCAACTGGAACAAGGACCTTCCCCCAAAGCTGGACAACTGGGACAACTCCTGGAAAACGGCTCCATGGACATGTCGGAGCTAACCCGCCGCTACTGCACCCTCCTCTATGAAAAACTCGGAACCTACCAGGAAGTCGCCCGCAGAACCGGACTAGATAGACGAACGGTAAAGAAATATATTAATGAAATTGTGGAGGATGATGAGGCAGGATAAAAGCCGAATCTGACCTAAACGAACCGGATCTGTGATAGGCTGTATCGAGGTGTATTAAATCAGCTAGTAGGGTGCATTTTATGCACCTTTTACAAAACGCCGCGTTAACAAACGAAAATGGACGATATAATAACCCGTGCATGGAAAATCGGGACTTGTAATGGTGCGTAAAACGCACCCTACCTGCTATAACGAGCAGGGGCTACCGCATGAAGATGAGGCATCTGTAACAACTTATTATCTCAGGGTGTATTAAATCAGTTAGTTATAAGCCCTGTGATCAGGTACAAAAAACTAACTATATCCTAAAAAAGGACTCTTCCTCTTTTAAAGGAATAATATAATTATTTTTCCACCATACTATAAAACCACATTGTTGAACCAATCCCATATTTTCCAGCTAAAACCTGGAATAAGATCAATTCCAATGGCAGATTTCACAAGATAGATCATCAGTACCCCCAACAAAGCTGAAAACATCAAAAATAATGCCAAAACATACAGCTTGGTCATTCTGGCCATATTCTGCTGTCGGCGACTAAGGGTTCTTCGTTCCCTACCGCCAATAACAACGTAGTAATAACGCCACCGCCAAAAGCCTAGAGTTCCACGGACATCTAAAAGATGGTTCCCCCATTGACGGGCACCCATGGCTATCTTCAAGGCCACAAGCTGCTCATTATCAAAACTATCACGATATTGCTCAGGCAATCTGGCAACCAACCCTTTTACAAAAGGATCTTGCCTAATATCAACACATTGCTTAAATGAAGTATTTTTCATTGAAATCAATAAGTTCCATTTACCATGCGACCATTAATTACAAACACATTAAACCGAAGCGAGGTCTGATGTATTCCCTTGATCAATATTTTTGACTTAAGAAGAACCACACTTATAACAACCAGGGACAGGTATCCACAACGGGTAATATTGTTGACTTATGGCTTACAAGGGTCGCTTTCGGTTTTGCCGGGCGGCCACAGCGGGCAGCCCCTACAGCTCATGGATAGATTCAATGTTTTGTAAAATTAATATTTTTTTGCGAAGATCATAATCCGTAGGGTGCATTTTATGCAGCTTTTACGAAACGCAGCGTTAACAAACAAAAATGGACGATATATCCCGTGCATGGGAAATCGGGACTTGTTGTCATGGTGCGTGAAACGCACCCTACCTGCTGTTGCACAAACAATATTATCAATAAATCAAATATACTGCATTCTACTAGAGTCCGATAATCCTAACCAACCTCTTAAAGAAACGTCTTCAATACCATCCAAAATGGCATGGGTTTCAATCCCGTTCCAAAACCGGGTAGCTCCACAACGGTAGCCATTTTTTCTGTTTAAAATACGTACCGTTACAATATAGTTTCCGCTTGAGGTGGTTTATCATCCCCTATTACCTCCCTTGTAC
>JAOTSI010000068.1 GCA_029865005.1 Desulfobulbaceae bacterium | reverse complement strand
ATGCCCAACGACATGCCTCTTCTTTTCCCTTTCCCAGTGCATTAGTTCGCTTACTCACTTTAAACGAACCATAGTTATTCTTAATAGTTGAAGACTGCTGCTCACCCCAATAGAGAGCAACCCTATCATTTAACGTCGCACTAACTTTCGAATCACTAAGAGCTTCATGAATAGAGAATTTCAACAAAACATCTGCTGCAATGACGGAACTTGCAGTAAAACTAAATGCCACAATGAAAAATGAAATAATAATTTTGCGCATATCTTCCCTCTATAATTATTTAGTTCAAAATAAAAACATCTTGCCACCAAGCAATAGCATACAAAAGCCTCTTCCCTCCTAAGGATATAAAATTTAGATCTCATATGTCAAATTCTCTTTAAAATAGATATATACCCTGTCTTACCCTCTCACTAAATACACACAATATATTATATAATATCAGAACATAAGTGTATAAGCTACCTATCTACCCGTCAACCCTTTTCATTACGCATATAGCTAGTTGACATTAATAACCATTATTAAACATGTTATTAATTTGACATTTTTGTCTCTTTTGCTACATTCAATTCCCATATCGTATCCCTAAACAGCAACCTTTTTCACCTAAATTGTCACAGCACCATATTTACTCCCGGTTGCCACTGCCCACATAGATGAGCTATAGCGAGCAGCGGCAACTTCATAAACCTGATACATCTGTGACCATTTACAAAATTGAGCAAATTAAATCGGCTAGTTGCAACCACTGCAATTAACTATTTTTTCACCCTACAACTTGGAGAATAATAATGAGCGAAACAATGACAATCAGCTCCCTAGATGATGCTATGGATTTTATAAACAACTCAGCCATTGCAAACTGGCCATGGAGTGGAAATGCTAGCAGCCAAGGATTCGGCGAGTATTTACTTACTAATCATCAACAAGTGGACAAAGAAGACTTTACAGTTGAACTCAAAGGATACCTGCTAAGCATGGGAGAAGACCCCACGATGTATGGCCTTTTTTAAAGAAAAATATAGATACAGGCGGCCTCATTACCGATCAGGCCACTGACCAATGAGCAAGATCTCTATTGATAAGACCGGAGAGCTTTTTAACATCCTCGTGATAAATTTTTTGGAGAAAAGCTTTAGTCTCCGTATTCATAACCGGTTTTTCACCCGGCACCACGAGTGATTTTTTCATATTAGATGCAAGCTGAACGGGCAATATCTTTTTCATAAGTCCGCGTAATATCTTCTTGGTGTAAAAATATTGCACAAGAAAATTACGCGGTTTTCCATAAACATTATGTTTCCTGCTAAAATCATGATTAACACTTGTGTCCACCTCTAAAAATTCAAACAGCGACCGTACCACCCCTGGAGTATCGGTCTTCAGGTCATCATTAAGAAATATCTTTACCCGTTTCTCTCCAAACAACTCCAGATACCTTTTTACCTGCTCATAATACATACCCAGCAAAACAGACTGTTGATAATAGAGATTTTGAAGAGGGTGGTTAGAATTTTGCCGCACAATATCGTCAAAGGGAACATTGACATACCCCAACCGTCGATCCATGAGGTAATGGGAGAAGGCTCTGGCCGTCGGATCGCGTAACACGATAATAATTTTAGCCTCCGGCAGAAGTGAATGAATCTTTGCCCCCACATTATTATAAAAGAGATAGGACACACTAGCCTCACCCACCGCTTTGGCTCCAGAAGCATCTTGAAAAAGATTTTCATATGCCCCTTGATCCCCCACTCCCTTCTCAACATAATATAAGGCCTGAGCTACTATTTCATTATAACTGAAATAGTTTGGCTCTTTAACCGGACTCATAAACACCTCTGGATGTTCATCCAAATAATGAAACAATGATGTAGTTCCGGCCTTAGGCGCTCCCACAATAAAAAAGTTAGGCAACATTGCCATTTCCCCCGTTAAACCGAATTGTTCCACACATCTTCATTTAGCAATGATGGGATATCGGATTAGTACAGACCTGTGAAGCAGATCGTTTTTTAATAAACAGTTCACTGTATAAGTAAGCAAATATACCATACATCATTACAACATGATAAGAACGAAACAGAATCTCAATAGTAGAAAGCGACATAATCAAATAATAGAAATAATAATAGCGAATTGATAAAATTCCATCGTCATTACAAACCTTTACCACTTTATTGGCCCACTTGAGAGCCATCAAAACCACTATGGTTACCAAAACAATCCCCAACAAGCCAAAAACAAAAGTCCCACCTATTAAGCCGGTGTCTGACGGATAAAGATAGCCAAATGTCCCGATAAAACCGTCATTATATTGCCGACTCAACTGCCCTGTTCCTAAAAGCAAACGCCAGACACCTCCACTCCAATATTTAGTTATTATCTCAGTTTGATATATCCTGGAATTAGCGGAGGGATCATCACCGAGCTCACCATTTAGAGCCAACCAAGCTGAATTAAAAGACTCTTCAAAACCTTCTAAGAATGAACTGTCTCCATATAATGCAAGTCCACAGAAAGCCCCCGTAATAAGCAGAACCAGAACCAATATTGTATTGCCGAAAATTCGCTTCACCCTACTCTTTAAGCCTCTGAGCATGATAAGAACTAATAAAAACAACACAACCGCCAAGGTTGTTCTCCCTTTATAGATAAAGACTAGATAGGAAAAATATGAAATAAATGAAGCTACATTCCATACTCCGAGACGAGTGAGCATCGCCTGAAAATAATAGATGCAACCATAAACAATAAAAGAAATATTAAAAACGTATCTCACACCCAAATGGGTCGAGACCCCCACATTACTCATTTCATCAACATGGGCAGATTCATCTACAATCCTGGTAAGCAAAAAAAAGTAAATAAGTGATGTCCAGGCAACAGCAAGAAATGTTATCACTAAATCATCTATTGAAATAACCCTATTGCGCAGCAAAAGAAATATAAGTAATCCACTTAATATGGTAATAAAATTCCGACCAGCCAAATATCCGTAAACCAGCGGCTGACCATGATTTAAATTTGCCATAATAGGGGGATAAAAGAAAAGCAACAGGTAGAAAACCACCGGAATAAGCAAAATCTTAGCCGATGATCTTTTTGTCATCATCACCGTTAAAAAATAGCCGTATATAAATAAGAGCAGGCAACCAAGATACAGAGCATGAACCTTCCACAACAACTGCTCACAAGGAAGACGAAGAAAAAGCTGCCCATTAAATATGGCCATAAGATATACAGCGAACATAGCGCTGAATCTGTACTCCTTCCTTATCATCTTTCTCTGGCGGCCTATTAATATCGGTTTAATCATCAATTCTCCGATCGCAGCCGCTACCCCTCAAACCATTCAACATAATTTGCCATAAACTTTTAGACAAAAATCATCATTTATACTATTCATCACTAATCATATATCTATAATATCAAACAATTGCCCTATTGGACCAAATTCCCATTTATGCCAGCTAACCTTATCCATGGCTATCTGTGGCAATTTCCTTTAAATCTTGTTTAGCTATAATCTCGCACATACCAGTTACAATAGCCGACACCTCTTGCACTACATCCCGCCTTACCTCTCTCGATAGACCTTTATTGACCAAAAAAGTAACCATAAAAAAATGGCGCTGCTAGAAGCGACCAAAGTCAGCACTGCTCCAATAAGACCATAACGCTCCACTAAAAAATGAGCCAATCCAACATTGAGAACCGCACCCAATAATATTCCCCAAAAAATTGGGGAAGTTTTCTCAAATGTTCGAAGCAATACATTAAGGGGAGCCCTAAAAACATTAATTATATTAGTGACCACATAACCAATTAGAACAATGCCAATACCAGAAAATTGTTCTCCAAAGACAAATGACATAATTGTTTCGGAAAAGAGAGAAAAGAAAATGATAATACCCAGAGCCAACAGAGTAAGTTGAAAATAAGTCTTTTTCAAAAATGCATATAAGGCTAGTTTTCCATAATTATTATAAGCACGAGAGGCTCTCACCGGTATAACGTTTTCCAGTAATTGTAAAACAACTCCAACAAGGCCGCCAAGGCGTTCTGCAGCACGCATCTTACCAACCTCCATTGGTGAGAGAACCAGACCGACCGACAAAATTACATAATCACGCACCACTGCACTCAATACAGCGCCTCCAACTAGCCATTTCGCAAAATTCCAATGTTTACGCATCACTAAACATACACAACCGCAATTAGGAAAACTTGGATCCAAAAGAGCTATTCCATAAATAGTCCCTAATGCATAACTAAAACCCAATATGACAAATGCAATATTGAGAGTTAATAATCCGTGAAACCATATTAAAATAATGAGCATGAGCTGAAGAGAAAATACAAGGACGTCAGCCTTCAAAGTTTGCTCTATGCTTTGATGAGCAAAAAATATCCTCCGAATACACTCCTGTTGTAGACGAAAAAATATATATACTGAGGCGAGGATGGCATAATCAGTGGTTTTCATCTGTTCGCTGATAAATGGTAGAAGATATAAAATAACACAACTTACCAGACTAAAAACAAAAGAAACCACTACTACCAAGAATACTACATCGGAAATGTAATCCCCACACTCCTCCTCATCGTCAATTTTCGGTAAAAATGTATAAAGGGGAGTTATCAATAGCGAAACCTGAACGCTAACGAAAAAAAGTACCACCACAAGACATATCCCAAAAATTCCAAACTCAAAAAGAGTAAGAAACCTAGCCAATAACACAGCCGCTAAAAAGTTACCTCCGCTAACGACTGCTTGATCCGCCACAATATATATATTTCTTCGTTCCATTCAATAGATCTCATTATCAGTGGACGGACAAACCGTATACTTATAAGCATTAACAACCCGGCACTCATTAGAGCACTTCAGATACCGCTACAATTTTCAAGATTACCAAAACAAAATAATAAACTTAAAAATATACAGAGGCACTCAACAAAACAACTTACTGTTTAATAAAACCTTTTTAACAAAACTAAAAAAAATAATATATATATCTTTTTTACCCTTAAGAATCATTCTCAACATGCCGACAAGAATAACAACAAAGAAGGATTTTGAAAACGATTAAAGAAACCCTTAAGGGTGAAGAAGCAGAAACTCTCAACTGTGCATTTTTAAAATCCAAAACTCATATTTTGGCAAGGACGCCTTTTTAAATTCACGGAGGAACAACCATGGCACTAGTAATTAATACTAACGTAGCATCCCTTAACGCGCAACGTAATCTAGGCAGCTCTCAAGTATCACTCAATCGCTCCATGCAACGACTCTCGTCAGGTCTTCGCGTTAACAGCGCTAAGGATGACGCTGCCGGATTAGCAATCTCCGATCGGATGACTTCCCAGATCAGGGGACTCAATCAAGCAGTCAGAAATGCCAATGATGGCATATCCATGGCTCAAACTGCTGAGGGTGCACTCCAGGAAACAACTAACCTTCTGCAAAGAATGAGAGAAATCTCTGTTCAATCTGCAAACGATACCAATACTGCAAACGACCGACTTTCCCTAGACGCTGAATTCCAACAACTCAAGGAAGAAATTGATCGTATTTCCAGCACCACCGCTTTTAACAACCAAGTTCTACTCAGTGGAGGATTCAATTCTGGTAATGGTGCAATTTTTCATGTAGGAGCCAATGCAAGCCAGATCATTAGCCTAACTATCTCCGCCGCGACAACTAGCGCCCTCGGAGGAGCTGCAAATGTCAGTAGTTTAAATGTCTCAAACCTATCTAACGCAAACACAGCAATTACAAATATTGATGCAGCAATCGCCGACGTAGACACCATTCGCGGCGACTTAGGTGCAGTTATGAACCGGCTGGAATCCACCATTGCCAACCTGAGCAATGTTTCGGAAAATATCACTGCCTCAAGATCTCGAATCCTTGATGCCGATATAGCCCAGGAAACCTCAGCTATGACCAAAAACAATATCCTACAACAGGCGGGGGTCTCGATTTTGGCCCAGGCTAACCAAACACCGCAACTGGCTTTAAGCTTGCTACAATAACAGTCCACTTAAAATGAAGCAAATCGCCCCAGCGGGAAGCAGGGGCGATAGTAAATAACTCATGGAGGAATAAATAATGGCACTAGTAATAAACACCAACGTAGCATCCCTTAATGCACAACGTAATCTCGGAACCTCTCAAGTATCACTCAACCGCTCCATGCAACGGCTCTCTTCTGGGCTTCGAGTCAACAGCGCTAAAGATGACGCAGCTGGACTGGCAATCTCTGATCGAATGACTTCTCAAATTAGGGGACTTAATCAGGCAGTTAGAAATGCCAATGATGGTATTTCCATGGCTCAAACTGCTGAAGGTGCGCTCCAGGAAACCACCAACCTTCTACAAAGAATGAGAGAAATCTCTGTACAATCAGCAAACGATACCAATACTGACAATGACCGTCTTTCCTTAGATGCTGAATTTCAACAACTAAAGGAAGAGATTGATCGTATCTCCACCACCACAGCCTTCAACAACCAAGTTCTACTTAACGGAGGGTTTTCGAGCACAAACGCAGCAATATTTCATGTCGGCGCCAATGCAAGCCAAATCATTAGCCTTGAGATTACTGCAGCAAGTACAGGAGCCCTTGGAAGCGGTGCATTAACGGTCGACACCTTAAATGTTTCTGACCTTGTTAATGCTAATAGCGCTATTAAAACCATAGACTTAGCCATAGCTGATGTAGATACGATTCGCGGTGATCTCGGTGCAGTTATGAACCGTTTAGAATCCACCATCGCCAACCTTAGTAATGTTTCAGAAAATATCACTGCATCCAGATCTCGGATCCTTGATGCCGATATAGCGCAAGAAACCTCAGCTATGACAAAAAACAATATCCTTCAACAAGCGGGGGTCTCTATTCTTGCTCAGGCTAACCAAACACCGCAATTGGCCTTAAGCCTACTGCAATAAATAGACGTTTATAACACTACAAACCGTTACCGCAGGAAGCGGAAACTATTAAAAATTCACGGAGGAATATATAATGGCACTAGTAATAAACACCAACGTCGCATCCCTTAACGCGCAACGTAACCTCGGCAGCTCTCAAGTATCACTGAATCGTTCCATGCAACGACTCTCCTCAGGCCTTCGGGTCAACAGTGCTAAGGATGACGCAGCAGGACTGGCGATCTCAGATCGAATGACTTCCCAAATCAGGGGACTCAACCAGGCGGTTAGAAATGCAAATGATGGTATATCCATGGCTCAGACTGCAGAAGGGGCACTTCAAGAAACCACCAATCTGCTACAAAGAATGAGAGAGATCTCTGTTCAATCAGCAAACGATACCAATACTGCTAATGACCGGAATTCCCTTGATGCTGAGTTTCAACAACTCAAAGATGAAATTGATCGAATCTCCACCACTACAGCTTTCAATAATCAGGTTCTACTTAGTGGCGGGTTTGATGGAGGAGGAGCTGGTACTGCCGCAATTTTTCATGTGGGTGCTAACGCCAGCCAAATTATAAGCTTAAATATCGGAACGGCAAGTACTGGAGCCCTGGGCAGTGGAACTTTTGTTGCTGCTCTAAGTGTCACCACGCTCTCCGATGCCAATAGCGCTATAAATATCATTGATGCAGCCATTGCAAACGTAGACACCATTCGCGGCGACCTAGGCGCAGTTATGAACCGATTGGAATCCACCATCGCTAACCTAAGCAATGTTTCGGAAAACATCACCGCATCCAGATCACGGATCCTTGATGCCGATATAGCACAGGAAACCTCAGCGATGACCAAGAACAACATTCTCCAACAGGCAGGGGTCTCTATCCTTGCCCAGGCAAATCAAACACCGCAATTAGCTCTTAGCTTACTGCAATAGAACTTTCGGGATAGTGGATAGGGGCCTACTCCCTATCCACTAATTCCTGTTGACTTCTAAGAGGTTGCACCATGGACATTCAAAGTATCAATATGGGGACCGTGGTTCCCAAAACAGAACTCAACCCGGCGGCTGATACGATCAGAAAAGAACGGGCTCAGTTTAGTAAAGATAATTCAGCGGAACATATTCCCAGTGGTAAGGAACAAAACGACATCCAATCTGAGGAACTGCTCCAAAACATTAAAAAACTCACCGATGAAGGACTCTACAGCGTACGATTTGAACTCAACGAGAATACCAATGAACTGGTAATCAACCTGATAGAAAAAAAATCAGGTGAAATTATCCGTCAGATACCACCGAAAGAAATTCTCGACGCCCATGAATTCCTCTCCGACTTACGGGGTAACATCGTTGAAACCAAGAGTTAAGATTCAAGCGGGAGATTAACATGGCTTCCATATCATTCGGCGGTTTAGCTAGCGGGCTTGATACCAATACTATTGTCAGCGAGTTGATGAGACTAGAACGCCAACCTATTAGTAGGCTGGAAAATGACAAAAGTTTTCTTCAAACCAGACTGACTGCTTTTTCCAATTTTGACAATAAGCTAAAAGACCTACTGGGTGCATTTGAAAAGCTGGACACTCCTGACGAGCTGCGCTCTTACAGCGCTAAAGCAGCTACTGAAGATTATTTTTCAGTGGCTGCTTCCAGCACCGCAGCACCCGGGTCCTACGAAATCGAAGTAGTCAACCTGGCCAGAGTGCAAAAAGATGTTAGCTCAGGTTACACTAGTGCCTCCAGCACAAGTTTCACAGCTGGCACGATAAATATTAGCGGCACCGATATCGCTATTACCGATACCGACTCCCTTGCTGATATCACTGATAAAATAAATAGCGCCAATACTGGTGACACCCCAACTGGAGTATCAGCAGCATTGATCAATGATGGCACTGCTGCCGGATACAGAATAGTACTGACCGGTAAAGACGCCTCCACAGCCTTTAACGCCACCGTTACTGGGGTTTCAGCTGAAGGAACCGCCCTTAGTTTTGCCAATACTCAAACCGCTCAACAAGCTACAGTTAAAGTTGACAATATCACAATGGTCAGCGACAACAACACTTTAACAGGGGCTATCCCCGGTGTTACTCTTGATTTACTAAAGACCAACCCGGTGGGAGAAACCACAAAGTTAAACATAGATGTGGACACTGAAGGAGTTAAAGATAAACTCAACACCTTCGTTAGCGCTTATAACGATATCATCAAGTTCATTGACGGACAAAAAGATGCAGGTTGGGCAAATGATAGCGGCATGAAAGCAGTAAAGCGCAATATGCAAGACATGTTGGTCACAGCCGTGGGCGGTACTGGATCTTATCAGCATTTGGTAGATGTCGGAATATCCACCAACAAGGAAGATGGCACAATTTCTTTTGACTCTGCCAAGCTAGATGATGCTATAACCAACAATATGGTCGATTTGGAAAAACTTTTTACCGGTGAGACCGGAGCGGACGGTATAGCAAAAAAGTTTATCGATTACTTCTCTAGCATGACCGATTCGATAGACGGCATTTACGCGTCAAAAAAGAAGAGTACTGATTCAAGTATTCGTTCTATCGAAGACAACATCACCCAAATGGAGCTTCGACTGGAAAAACGAGAAAAAAGTATCAGAGAACGATTCAACTCTTTGGAGCTACTCATGAGTCAAATGAACGCCACCAGCAGCTACCTGAGCCAACAGATGACCATGCTCAACAGTATGTCCATGGGGAGCAAATAGATGATGAACTACAGTAACAATTACCTTGAGAACCAGATCGCTGCGGCCTCTCCTGAAAAGTTGCTCATCATGTTCTACGACGGTGGCATTCGTTTTCTTAATCAAGCTAAAAAGGCCATTGCCGACAATAACATCGAAAAACGCAACTATGCCGTCAACAAGGCCACAGCGATCATCATGGAATTGGCTGCCACCCTTGATCACGATATAGGAGGAAAAATAGCTGAGGATTTGGACTCCTTATATTTTTTTATGATCAAGGAACTCAACAAAGTCACCGCCACCAATTCATCGGCACCTCTGGATGTAGTAATCGGCCTGCTCACCGACCTACGTCAAACCTGGAACGATGCCATTGAAAGCGTCAAACATCCATCCGGGACATCAACAACTCAGGAAGATCAAAACGAACATAAACCACTATCGGTTTCTTTATAATGGCTATGAAAAACTTCAACAAACTTTTAGAGCAATCCACCATCCTTTACCGCAAATATCTTTCTGAGCTAACGAAAACAAAAAATATGATCGGCGAGTTAAACAACACTGAAGTTGTAGAGCATACCGAGCAGTTGTCTGTTTTGCTGGAAGAGATCAAATTAATCGATGAATCTGTTAACCAGAAAATGCTTGCTCAGACCCTAACAGCTGACCAACTAGAACGCCATAAAGAACGATTGGAATTGATGGGGGAAATCAACGAGCGCAATAAGCAACTCACTTCACAGGTTCAAGGGATAATCGCGGTACAAAAAACAGAAATAGAAAAAATACGCTCCGGTCGAGAAAGCATGAATGGCTATGCCTCTCAATTAAAAAGTACCGGCAGACGAATCAACAGTAATGCTTAAACGCCGTCACGACCTTAAGAACACAGGAAAAACCCAACACAAACAACCGAGACGTCAGGCCTTTACTCATCTTCCTCTAAGTTCCTTACTGACCTACGGGTAAAACATTTTATTTAAAATCTGTTAGAAACTCACCATATCCCTGATCCTCCATCTCTTCCAATGGAACAAAACGCAACGCAGCTGAATTGATACAATAGCGTAGTCCCGTGGGAGAGGGTCCATCATTAAACAGATGGCCGAGATGAGAATCTCCATGTTTGCTTCTTACTTCTATACGACTAGAAAACAGTGTTCTATCTTCCTTTTCTACAATATTTGACGCAATCATCGGTTTATAAAAACTGGGCCAACCGGTTCCGGAATCATATTTGGAAAGCGAACTGAAAAGCGGTTCACCCGAAACCAGATCGACATAGATACCAGCCTTTTTATTATTCCAATATTCGTTATCATACGCACGTTCCGTGCCGTTTTCCCTAATCACCCAATACTGTAATTTTGTCAGACGTCGTCGTAACTGATCATTATCTGGAATTGAATTTATACCAACCTCCTGCCTACTCCAAATCGACTCAAGATAATTATCACGACCTGAACGCGAACGGTAAAACTTGTAGCGCAAAGGATTATTTTTATAATAATCCTGATGATATTCCTCAGCGGGATAAAACGGAGACGCCGGTAAAATCGGAGTGATAATTGGCTCGGAATATACTCCTTTCTTGCTGAGTAGTTCCTTAGAACGTAAAGCCACCTGACGCTGCTCATCATCGTGATAATAAATAGCAGTTGTATAACCATGACCACGGTCTACAAATTGCCCTCCGCCATCAGTGGGATCAACTTGCCGCCAAAAAACATTAAGCAAAACTTCATATGTAACCAGCTCAGGGTCATAAATTATTTGCACCACTTCCCGATGCCCACCCTCTCCATATTTCTCGTAGGTCGGAGCGACACTGCGACCTCCCGAATATCCCGAAGTAACAGAGATAACCCCTTCAAGTTCTTCAAAGGGTTTTTCCATGCACCAAAAACACCCTCCGGCAAAAGTCGCTTTATTTATAACCTGTTTTGCCATGCTCTCTCTTAACCCCACAATAGGCAAAAAAATGGTCGTTAAACATATTACTGACAGCAACATACAGACACTCTTCACCTGTTTATCCATAACTTGTTTCACAATAAATGGGCTCATTAGTAAAAAATGAATGAAAAATCTGCTCTTCAATTATACGTATAACTTCAATTAATCGGATTCAAAAAAATACTCTTTTTCAGCCCCGCAAACCGGGCAGACCCATTCATCCGGCAACTCCTCAAAAGGAGTTCCCGGTTCCACACCATTTTCATAATCACCTTCCGCCGGATCATAAACATAACCACAAGGGCATTCCCACTTACTCACGTTATTTTCTCCAAAATATGATTAATTTAACACGTATTAGGACTCAACTGTAAAGCGGGCCACATTATTCTTCTCCGGCACATACTCACCGATAGGCACCAACTTTTTAGTATCCTTGACGCAATCTATTAATTGCCTCCAAAGAGTTTCAAGTGAATCCTTTTCTTCCTCATTTTCAGGACAAAACTCGACTATATTTTTTTCAAAACGCAGTTTCATGGATAACCCTCTATTGTATATGGTAACAATTACTATTACTATATTTTTACCACAACACTACACCCTGTCAAGAAATTATCGCTAAAGTTTAAGGATCGCTGAAAATAGCAAAGGTTACCATATTTCAACTCAAGCATAAAATAGAATAGGCGCTGCAGGGCACCCCCCAACAACGCCTAACTAGCTATAAATTAAGAAATTTTACTGAATCAGCAACCACAACCAGATGAACATGATCCACCACATCCCTCACTGGATCCACCCAAAGGCTTGGTTGAAGTTACTTTAAAACCTCCCCCACCACATCCCCCAGATGAGCATGATGACTCAACAAAATCAACCTTTATTCCATCGCAAACTTTGAGCAAATCATTATTAACAAGCACTATAAAACCGTCTCCGATCTCCTTCACCGTATCATCATCTCGCTGCTCATCTACACTAAGACCAAGAGCAGGACCAGAGCAACTCTGCATGGCCGCAATTCTTATGGGAGTAGTGACATTATTTTCTCGACAATAATCTGCTATTTTACCTGCTGCCGAATCTGTTACATCAAACATTACCTTTTCTCCTTTAAAAAAAAATAAACTTAAACCCTAAAAGTTAAGTGCAACTACATCGTGGTAGCCCCTAAAATAACAAGTTTGACGCTGTTTTTCGAGCATATTTTATACCCAGTAATGGCCCACTCACTGTAACCAAGCCGCCTGACAAACAAATAAACCTTAAATATTTAAAAAAAGAATAGATGAATGAATGGTTAATACACCTATCCATACTCAACAGTATTAATTATCAGTATTGTAATTTCAGCCAATTACTTGACATTCAGCATTGACAATACAAACTATAACGTATATCTTCAAAAAAAAAATAAACACTATTATTCAAGATAAATAGGGATTATCAATAAACCACATTGTGCCACACATGGGCCATACAGAGGTTTCAAACTCCATAATATAGAATTTCACCAATAGATACTTATATTCGTATTTCATTAATAGAGGTCTGACATTTTTCATACAGCTGATTTTTTATATGCGATGCATCCAATCAGCCAACTATCAATCTAAACGAGGAGAAAAGGATGATCAAAAAATTCTCTGTTTTCATTACGCTCATTCTCACCATTGCCTTAATCTGGACAGACAATTCTATTTCAGCTACGGCAACTTTACAGAGCAAATTTGTGAAAGCCGGCACCCCTATAACCATTAAAGGTAATATCAGCCCAAATACAGACCTTTATGTAGTCATTAACAGCGATACAAATTTCAATCCTGCAAGTGCTGCTGGACCCAAAGAAAAAAAGAAACTTAGCAAAAAATTTCCCGATGTCTCCATACCACCAATTTATTACGTGGTAACCAATGTACCGGAAACTCTAGCTACTCCGCAGGAAGCAGCCAAAGGACAAACCTCAGGAATATTTGCCTTTCCTCCTTTTAAATACAATGTGAAAGTCAATAAAATATTGGGTTGGGATCAAATTACCGATGATGTGAAAAACAGCATGCTCGGGCCTATCAACACCAATAAACAATGGGATTTTATTCGATTTACCCATGAAAACAAGTTCGGAATTAACACCATCAGCAAAGAACTCCCCATTGGCGGTGGCAATGCCAGGA
>JAOTSI010000066.1 GCA_029865005.1 Desulfobulbaceae bacterium | reverse complement strand
CCATGGAAACTTTTCCCGATATCACTTTTCTTAAAACCAGAGAGTATACTTAAACACTGTGGATTAATATCAAACCTTTAATAGGTTTGGTGCGTTAATCATTTAGTTGTATATGCCTAAGTGCTACGGGCGTGCGTAGGGGCGATCCTTGTGATCGCCCTTTTGCTATTATTTAAAATGATATCATATGGTAATAAATTTCCCTTCTTAGCCTGTCGGCTATGGCACCCCACCTGTGGGGTACCGACAATAGCTGTAGGCAATTCCTTGGTTAAGGAACTAGTAAGAAATATATATAATAATCTTGTTCGGTTCTATTCCTGTTTATTCTCTTTCGCACCTTCCCCGGTTTTACCTTCCTTGCTTTTTCCCTCATCCTCTTCTTCTTTCTCCTTAATGGGAAGTTCCAGCCTCATACCCAACTTATGGTTGATGTATTTATCTCCAAATGTTTCCCGAAAGATCCCTTCCGCAGGCTCTAGAGTGCAGTGAGTTGGCATGATGTATTGTACCCCTGCGTCTTTAAAGTCTTGCATCAAGGTTCGATAACCTTCTTCGGTGTAGCGAATGCCCTGGGGAACGATGAAATTTTCTCCAGAGTCTTCAATTGCCACATGGCTACCGGATTTAACCAAATGGGTGCCTCCGGCAAGCAAATTTATTTTATTGATACCGATAGCCTGCTTGCTTTTAAAGATGTTCTGTAACAACTCGGGGTGGCCGCAGCCAATAAAAATAATAAGACCTTGATCGCTTTTTAATAAAATAGATATCTCGTCTATCCCCACTGGGCCGCCCCGGCGATTACCACTGCGTTGATTGTAGAAGGCAATATTGGGGGAAAATTCTATGTATCCTTTGATATTTTGGAAACGTGGTTTCCATTCTGGGTGTCGGTCTGAGAGTAGTTTAATTACCGTTTGGGGCGCATAGATGTCGATGGTTGGATTTCTATCAAATATATAATCGAGTCCTTCGATCATTTCCCAATGTTCATGGGAAATAACCATGGCGTCCAAATCTTTAGGATCTATGCCGAGTACTTTCAAATTATTCTCAAAAATACTTTCAACTCCAGCCCCGTTAAACAATATTTTTTTGCCGTCATATTCGATCAGAGTGATAAAGCCCCATGCTTTTTTTAAGTTTGGAACCACAGCTTCTCGGTCGCCATAAATAAAGGTGGCACTACCGTGGGGGCCGCTGTCTGTTTGAGCCGGGCAGGGCAGGGGAAGCAGGAAGAGGGCGAGAAGAAAGGAAAGGGTAAATTTATTTGCAATCGTCATGATATCTTATTGATTTATAGGTAAATGGTTATGGAAGGTAACGACTATTTTGTAATTAAATTTATAGTATTAGGCTGTCCAGTTGTAGTCAAGGAAAAAGCGTTTTACTGGCTCTGGTGGTATATAGTTAAGAGGTACTTTTATTTATAAAGATATGGTAAAGTTTTCCCATGAATACAAAAGGATAGAACGAAGATGATTAGTCATCAAAGGTACAGTTTTAGTTGTTTTGTTAAGTAATACTGTAAAATTGGTGATAGGGGGCAAATGTATCTGATGTCATTTTTTGTAAATATAAATTGGAAAAATATATAGTTCTTTGACGTTAAATAGATTGAAAGTGATAAACGGTAAATTGTACATCTGTTTTCTTTCTAGGACAACAGATTATAATTATGTCCCTTTTGTTTTTGCATTATAATTTTCTTTTAAGTATTATTAATATAGTTATAGGTATAGGTATACAGTTTCGGTGATTGTAGTTTGGATAGAGTTCGAGCTTGTTTAAAATAAATTCTATGCTTAGAAAAAGTTATTTGTTTTGTTTAATTTCAAGGGAAGGAGGGAAAGATGAAAAAGAAAATTTTTATTGCTATGACCTGTGCCATTGTTATGTTTGCGTCAACCGCCTTAGCTGGCAATCTCTATGTTAAGGCAGACTTAGGATTTAACATGTTGGAAGACAGTGATGTTACCTTAACTAATCGGAGAACTAGTATATCTGGTACTTATGAATATGATGCAGGTCTATTTACCTCCGCTGCAGTAGGCTATGATTATGGACAGTTTCGTGTGGATGGCGAATTAGGCTTTAGCAGTAATGATGTTGATAGAGTGGGGGTGAGAGGTCAAAATATTGCTGTTGGTGATTCAAGTCTTCATCAGCTGTGTTTTATGGCTAATGTGTATTTTGATATGGAAAACACTTCTAATTTAACCCCTTACGCTGGTTTAGGCTTGGGATTTTCCAGTTTGATTTATGAAGAGGGGTCAGATGATTGGGATGATACTGGTTTTGCGTATCAATTTAGTTTGGGACTTGCAATTGAAATCAGCAAAATGGTGGATCTTGATTTAGCATATCGATATTTTGGAGCTTCTGCTCCGACGTTCGAGGATTCTATTGGACAAGCCCTTGAGGTTGATTATGCATCTCATATTCTTATGGGTGGGGTTAAATTAAATTTTTAATTCATTAAATAACTAAAGATAAACAATAAAAAATAATTATTGGGTCGGAATATTCGCCGGCTGGTTATTTTTTTGTTAAACAAACCCGGCTGAAAAATATTTTTCGGTCGGGTTTGTTTTTTTATCGAAAAAGGGTCGAGTCTTCTTTTAGCTTATTTAAACACTTGCGCTTGAGTTATGAAATGAGTAGACCACTAAGAATTGAATATTCCAATGCCTGGTATTATGTCTTTAATCGTGGGCGTCGTTGTGAGAAAATTTTTCACGGACCAAGCGATTATCATCTCTTTATTGAACTGTTGATTCAAGCTGCTAAGCAGTGGAATGTACGAGTTGCCGGTTATTGTCTGATGCCCGGTAATTATCATTTGTTGCTCCAGACACCGTCTGCGAACTTGTCTCAGTTCATGCGCCATGTTAACGGGGTTTATACTCAGTGTTTTAATAGAAAACATGACTTTGATGGTCAGTTGTTCCGAGGTAGGTACAAGGCTGTTTTAGTGGAAGAAAGTCATTACCTTACGGAAATATTAAAATATATTCATCGAAATCCGTTGCGGGACGAACTGGTTGATACGCTGAAGTATCAGTGGTCGAGTTATTCCGGCTATTTTTTTTCTAATAAAAAATGGAATTGGTTGTACAAAGATTTTCTTTTGGATATGCTTTCCCCGATTAAAAAAACTCGTTTGAAAACATACCGTGATTTTATGAGTAGTGATGAGTCCCATGAGATTATGGCCTTTTTTAATTCAAAAAAAACTCGCCATCTTCTAGGCAGCAAGGAGTTTGTTCGGTGGGTCAAAGATACTTTTTTTGCAGGCAAGTTTCATGAGCAAGCCCCAGATTTGTTACAGTATTTGTCGCCAAGCTCCCAAGCCATAACAGCAGCGGTTTGCAACTATTATAGGGTTAATGATGTACATCTCCTCAAGGTTCGGCGGGGGATTGTTAATGAACCTAGAAATGTTGCTATTTATTTAGTTCGAACTTTGAGGAGAGATGGGTTAAGGACCATTGCAGAAAATTTTAATCTCTCTGGTTATAGCTCGGTATCCAGCGCGTTGGGGCGGGTGAGAAAAAATTTAAACACCAATGAGGAATTCGCCGCACGAGTAAAGAAGGTTGAAGAGCTCATTATTGGATAAGCGTACTTCTAAATTAAACTAAATATACATCTTCCTAATTTTTATTTTTACAACTATTGCAAATACTATGAATATTTACCTTGTTTTTATCCTGGCTGTTATTGTTATTGGTTATACTCTTGAAAGCGTGCTTTCAATGCTCAATATGCGAGCTCTTAAACCGGAATTGCCCGCTCTTTTCAAAGATGTTTTTGATAAAGAGAAATATAAACGATCTCAGGAATACACAGGTGTAACCACCCGGTTTTCTCTAGTGAGCAACACTGTTTCCACTGTAATAACTCTTGTGTTTATTTTATTGGGCGGGTTCAACCTGGTTGATAGCATGGCGCGATCTATGGGGTATGGTGTTATTGGGAGTGGATTGATTTTTATGGGGCTTTTGATGTTGTTCTCCGGGGTGGCAAGCTTGCCTTTTTCCATCTACTCCACTTTTGTTATTGAAGAGCGTTTCGGGTTTAATAAGACCACACCGAAAACCTTTATTCTTGATCTTCTTAAATCGATTTTTCTCTCTGCTCTTATTGGTGGGCCGTTATTGGCTTTTGTTATATGGTTTTTCGAAACAACTGGTTCTAACGCTTGGCTCTACTGCTGGGGGGCTACTTTTCTTTTCGTTCTTGTTTTGCAATTTATTGCGCCAGTATTGCTCATGCCTCTGTTTAATAAGTTTACTCCCCTTGAAGAGGGAGACTTGCACGATGCAATCATGGCCTATGCCAGTAAAGAAAGTTTCAAGATGAAGGGCATTTACACCATGGACGGTTCTAAGAGATCCACCAAACTCAATGCTTATTTTACTGGTTTTGGAAAATTTAGAAGGATTGTTTTTTACGACACTTTAGTAGATAAGCTTAGCACTGATGAAATAGTCGGGGTTCTTGCCCATGAGATGGGGCATTTTAAGCTCAAACATATTTTTAAAATGATGGCCGCTTCCATTCTTCAGATGGGACTTATGTATTATATACTATCAATTTTTCTCAATAATCGTGGATTATTCGACGCATTTGGTATGGAGCATGTCTCAGTATATGCTAGTTTAATTTTTTTCGGTTTTCTCTACTCGCCGATTTCAACTTTATTATCTCTAATTTTTAATGTATTCTCTCGCAAACATGAGTATCAAGCTGATGAATATGCAGCAGATTCCACTGGGGATGCCCATCATTTAATCAGCGCCTTAAAAAAACTCAGCGTGGCAAATCTCTCCAACCTCACACCCCATCCTTGGTATGTAGCTTTTCATTACAGTCATCCTCCTATACTCGAACGTTTGAAGGCCATGGGAGCAAGAGAAGATGGATGAATCGGTTCTAGCTATTGAGGACATGGAATATTGCATGATATGTGGAAAACAGTTATCCAAAAAACAACTTAGTTGGAGTGATATTTCGGATCAGTCTCTTTGTTCCGATTGTGCTATAGAGGAAGAGGGATGCGGTTGTGCGGATGACTAATCATCAAATAAGATTATATCGGTAGGTTGGTTTACCTGCCTTTTTTTTGGGGAAATTGATGAAAAAGCAAAAAAGAAAATTACATAAGTTGTGGTTGCGACAGTTACAAAAAGAATTTCAGAATATTTGTTTTATATCTAATGTTAAGTTGCGCACCCCTATTTTTGAAATATCTACGGCACGTGCTCGATATGGGTCTTGGAACCCAGCTTCTGGAACATTACGGATTAGTGAATATTTGATAGAGACCTACTCATGGGATACGACAATCAATGTTTTAAAACATGAAATGGCCCATCAGCTGTGTACGGAATATTATGGCGAAGGTGATACTCCACATGGCCCCGAGTTTCAAAGGGGTTGCGAGCAACTGAGGGTGCCGGAGTCGTTTCGATCCGCTACTGGTGACTTGGCGGAGGAAATTAAAGCAAGTAATCAAGGGGATGTTCATAACGATGCCGGACGTCGTGTGATTGCCAAGGTGAAAAAACTTCTCGCTCTGGCCGGGTCAAGTAATGAACATGAAGCGGCTTTAGCCATGCAGAAGGCTGGCGAATTAATGGATGCCCATAATCTTCAGCAACTGGAACTTGATCAGCGTGAAGGTTATATTTACCAAATTATAGAGTTGAAGAAAAAACAGATTGCTCGGTATCAGAAATCAATTTGTACGATTTTGCGTGATTTTTTTCATGTTGAAGTGATCATGTCTAAACTCTATGATCCCCATGCCGACGCGACTTTTAGAACCATTGATCTCTTTGGCCGGGAGGAAAACGTTGCCATAGCGGACCATTGTTATCATTTCCTGGAAAATCGTCTTGAAACTTTATGGAATGAGCATCGTGCTTTGTATAAAGGAAATCTGCGGGTGGCCAAAGCAAGTTATTATCTTGGTATGTTACAAGGCTTTCGGGAAAAACTCCAAATCCAACAAATACATTATCAAAAAACTAAGGAAACACGTGTTTCCTCGCCAAAGGATTTAACTGCCCTTATGAAGGTGGAGGATCAACATTTACACTCTTTTGTTCGACAACGTTTTCCTTTTTTGACTCGCAGGAAAAGCCCTGGGATGAAAATTAATAAACAAACTTATGAGAAAGGGGTTGAAACCGGAAAAAATATCGTGCTTCATGGAGCGGTGCATGAAAAAAGTGTAAATTCTGGAGGACTTCTTGATTAGCAAAAACTTATCGCTTTTCTAATGGTAACTGTTCGTCGGAGCTGCAATATTTATGGTCAGATGCTAAATTACGGTATCTTTTCTGGTGGCGATTAATAAACTTTAAACCTTAATATTTACTATTTTTATGACTAAGTATTTTTTACATCTCTATGATCGTTTGGTTCTTAAACATCCCGTTGTCTCATTGCTTTTTTGCTTAGCACTTACCGGATATTTCATTAGTTGGATACCACAATTTAAGCTAGATGCCTCATCCGATTCCCTAGTCTTGGAAGATGACGATGATTTACGTTTCTATCGCTCTATCGTAGACCGATATGGTAGCGAGGAAGTCTTAATCATAACTTATAGTCCGACTAAAGATCTCTTTTCAAGTGAATCATTGTCGGATTTGGCTAAAATTCGTAATGAATTAAGGGTGGTTGATGGAGTTGCTTCGGTTACCACCTTGTTGGATGTGCCATTGTTATATAGCTCCAAGGTGGAAATAGGAGATTTATCGGAACCAGGTTCAATTAAAACTTTGGAAGATGGTGGTCTGGAGCTCTCGGATGTCAAAGAAGAACTTCTAGAGAGCCCGCTCTACCGTAACAGGCTTTTGTCTGATGATGGGCAGACAGCAACCATTTTGGTGAATCTGCCGGTGGATGAAAAGTATAAGGGCTTGCTCAAGCGCCGTTATCAGTTGCGGGAAAAAGAATATGATCAGACCATTACTGAGACAGAGAAGCAAGAGCTGCAAGAATTGCTACATGAGTTTGATCTATATACAGCCAACATAAATGTAAAGCAGGATAAACTTGTTGGCGATATCCGTGTGGTGATGAATAAATATCGTGCCCGAGCCTCTCTGTACCTTGCTGGCGTACCGATGATTATTTCGGATATGATCTCCTTTATCCGAAGCGATTTAACGATATTTGGAATAGGAGTTTTTCTGTTTTTGCTGATCACCTTGGCGGTAATTTTTCGCCGAGTTAGGTGGGTGGTTCTTACCCTCATCTGTTGCGCATCAGCAGGTCTTGTGATGATTGGCTATCTCGGGCTGGTGGATTGGCGGGTAACCGTGATTTCCTCCAATTTTATTTCGTTGATGCTCATCTTTACCATGTCGCTGATAATCCATCTAATCGTTCGCTATCGTGAGGTTCTTGTTGCCAAGCCCGAACTAGATCAACGAGGCTTGATTCTGGAGACAGTGCGTCTCAAATTCATTCCCTGTCTTTATACTACCATGACCACCATCGTGGCATTTGTGTCTCTCCTCGTTAGTGGTATACGACCGGTTATCGATTTCGGGTTGATGATGACCATTGGTTTGGCTGTATCTTTTACTCTGTCCTTTGTGTTATTTCCGGCCGGTGCGATGTTGATGAGCAAGGAGGCTACACCCAAGGCGAAAAAGAAAGAGGCTAAACCTTTCACCTTACTTTTTGCCCGACTCACCGCCGAACACGGTAACAAAATAGTTATCGTTAGCATTATTCTAGCCTTGATCAGCGGTTACGGTATTTCCAAGCTTAAGGTGGAGAATCGATTTATTGATTATTTTCGGTCATCCACTGAGATATACCAGGGTATGAAGCTGGTTGATCAGAAACTGGGAGGTACAACTCCTCTAGAACTCATCATTAGCTATAAGACGGAAGAAGAACCGGAAGTTGCGCAAGAAGAATCTTTGGTGGACGAAGAAGTACTTGAGGATGATGATTTACTCTTTGATTATTCAGACACTGAAGATGAAAAACAGCCCTGGTACGTGTCTGCCTATAAAATGGGAGAGATAGAAAAAATCCATGACTTCCTAACTAAGCAACCAGAAGTGGGTGAGGTGTTATCAATTGCCACGGCCATGAAAATTGCCACTAAACTCAATAAGGATATTACGCTAGATAATTACGAGATTGCTCTGGTCCATGAGAAAAGTCCAGATGATATTCGTGAGATGCTTCTTGATCCCTACCTCAATGAATCTCCCGCCCAAGCAAGAATTACCATGCGGGTGAAAGAGACGGATGAATCTCTACAACGTTTGGTATTTTTGGATAAGATTACAAAATTTCTTACTGAAGATATGGGGTTGGCTGCCGATCAGGTTCGGTTTACCGGAATGTTTGTTCTTTATAATAATATGTTACAGAGCCTCTATACCTCGCAGATTGAGACCATCGGTATGGTGTTTCTGGGAATCTTGTTGATGTTCCTGATTCTGTTTCGCTCTATTTCCATTTCCTTGATTGCTATTATCCCTAATCTGTTACCGGCAGCCATGGTGCTAGGAGCCCTTGGGTTATTTGGTATCCCATTGGATATGATGACCATCACTATTGCGGCGATCACCATTGGTATAGCGGTGGATGATACCATTCATTATATTCATCGTTTCAAGAAAGAGTTTCTTAAAGATCGTGATTACAATGCAGCTCTTTTTCGTTGTCACGCCAGTATTGGACGAGCCATGTTATATACTTCGGTGACTATTGTTATCGGTTTTTCCATCTTGGTGATGTCTAATTTCATTCCCTCAGTCTACTTTGGAATATTCACCGGATTTGCAATGTTAATGGCCTTGTTGGCAGCGCTCACCTTATTGCCGCGTTTACTGATAATCTGGAAACCTTTCGGTAAGTAGATCTTTTAAAATTGTAATACGTTACCGGAGCCGCATGTTCATGCAAGCGTTTCCGGTCGCAATAGCCCTTGTATTATGACAGGAAGCGATCATGCGAATATGCGGTATCTCGGTGGGTTGCCTGGTTGTTATCGATTTAGGAGAGTCTGGTAGGTAGCAAGCGTAGGGAGGATTCTTGTGACCATTACTGCTGATTGAAGGTTTTCAAGGGTTGCTTTTGGTTCAGCCGGGCGACCACAGGGGGCCGCCCCTACAGCTCCCAGGTAGTTTCAATGTTTCGTAAACTTAAAAACTTTTTTTTAAGTTAAAAGCGACCCACAAGGGAGGCCCAAGCAGTTTTCGTGCTAATTCCTAGATGTGGTTGAACAAACAAGATTTTGCATAAGCAAATTGAAGCTTGAGCAGGAAAGTCTCCCAGTTTCCCGGGATTTGTAGGGGCACCCCTTGTGGGTGCCCGCTGAGCTAATTGAAAGAATAGAAAATTATTATTTTTATATTAACTGTTTTAAATAAATACTTGTAGTTTATAGTGATTAAGGCGGGCACCCACAAGGGGTGCCCCTACAGTTCGAGATAGACTACAAGTTTGTTTTATAATGCAATACCATCACTTTATCCTGATTAGCTTGACGGATATGCACCCCCCTGTGGGTGCCCGGCTGAATCGAGAGATGCCCTTGAAATTCTCAAGTCAACACACCGACCAACTACAGTTTATCCTATCTCAGGATGTCCCTGGCAGTGACCGCTTCCCTTGCACAGATTCAAAGTTTGCATGGGGATAAGTTTATCGGCAAGCATATCGCTAATGGCAGCATTTGCATTTTCGTGGCGCTCTTTATCTGCCAGCAATACTTTAATCCCTTGCTCATTGCAGCGTCCAAACATTCCCGCCCCCATTCCAAGCGCTATAACGGTATCTACTTCTTGTTTTTGAAGATGAGCAATTAAGTTGCCGCAACCGTTTGCGTGATCATCAGGGTTGGCGAAAATTGTGTCTCCCACAATGCTATTGTCATTTATCTCCACAATTGCAAAGAGTTGGCAGTGTCCGAAATGCTCGGAAATCTTACCTGATAATCCGGTGTCATCTAAAATGGGAACGGCAATTTTTCTGGTCTTCATTTAGTGTCTTCCTTTAAAGAATAGAGTTGTGAGATGCATATATAGTTGAAAAAAATCTATTTGTGTTTGCTGTCAGGTCCTTCTTTGCCAGTAAGGGAGTTAAGCCTGAGTTTGCGACTACGTGGAAATTCTTTTTTTATGAGCGACTTGAGAAGCTTTGGAAGTTCAGCTTCAGACACGCTGTATTCGGCTTCATTAAATCCCCGTTGCCTGACACTATAGTTTTCTTCGGAAAGACGAAGGATTGCAATGCTCCGGTCCCGTTTATAAGAGAGTATTTCTATCCCGGCGGGCGGCGGAATCTTTTTCATGCTATTGCATACCCGGTTGAGGGTAGTGTCACGGTTTATAAGGGCCATGGGGTTTAGTGCGTAGAAGACAAGTGGTAGTATCCAACCTGTTAACTGAAACAAATAAGCAAAAGTTCAAAATTTAAAAAAAATACGTTGAATCTACCCGGAAGTCGTAGGGGCACCCCCTGTGGGTGCCCATCTGAACCAAAAAATCTCCTTAAAATCCTTCAGTCAACAGCATCGAACGGTAGTGTATCCCGTTAATAAACCAATAAAATAACTTAGCTGAAGAACTATTTAAGTAACACTTAAACATTTTACCTCCTATGACCAGGTTGTAAAGAGTATTTAGCTTAGCGTACTGAGCTGGTGATTAGTATTTAGTCACAGAGTTTTCAACTAGCTGGTTTGATACAGTGCGAATTTACAAGTGATCGTTGAAGCCTTATATTGAAAAATATTTTCACATTAAAGCGATCTGGAGGACACAACTTTGAGGGGGATATTTTCGACGATCAGTTTTTTGGAACAGATCGTTGGATTGGAAATGCTAAAGGGAAAAAAGTAGGGACATTAAAACATATGGTGGGCGAGGCGGGATTCGAACCCGCGACCTTTGGCTTCGGAGGCCAACACTCTATCCAGCTGAGCTACCCGCCCGGTATGCGAAGGGCAACTTAACCCTTTAAGCCATTTTTTACAAGTGTATTTATGAGACTGCTTGATTATGGGTTTTTGGTGTAAGTGGTCATGGGAAACTGTATAAATCTGAGCTGCCTGTGACCACTTACAAACTTGCGGTGTATTAAATCAACAGGTTACAAATTCTGTGATCAGGTACCTTTTGGTTTGTTAGTTGCCCTTGGTGTCAAAAGGAAGAATGTCTACTGGATTAGACTGATGATTCTGTCTGTTCTCTTGACATTTCCTACTTATCACTTGACATATTTCTTCCGGACTGATTCTACTTTATCTAATATTTCTGAAACGGTGGTCTCTAGTTCTTCCCCCATTTTCAGGTATTCTTTTGGATACTCGTCTTTGAGTAAAGTCATAAGAGTATAGTATACCGGCTTTATCTCATCTTGTAGTTTCGGAAAATCAATAAATAGATGATGGGCGGCATGTAGTTGTTTTCTTGCTAACAGAAATATAAAGTAATCTGTTACCGCTCTAATAATGGGTTGATAATTATGTTTGGCAAAAATTTCCCGGACCACCATATCCGAAGCCTCAAAGTTCTTCTCCCAAAGATGAAGATTAGCAAGTGTGTCAAGGTAAATGGGATCGTTGTTCAGTGAGATAGCTTTTTGCACTAGTTTAATAGCAGTGTTCAGCTGTTCATTCTTGTTTTGTTCAAAATATAGCCATGCCAGAGCATTCATTGCCTTGATGTCGCCCTTATTATCAATCGCCAGTTGATAGAGCTCAATGGCCTTGTCAAAGTCTTGCAGCTCGATTTGGTACAAACGGCCAAGGTTAAACATCGCACTGGTGTGGCCCTTGTTAACTGCCTGTTGATAGAACTCAATGGCCTTGTCAAAGTCTTTCAGCTTGATAACGTACAAAAGGCCGAGGTTAAACATCGCATCAGTGTTTCCCTTATCTATTGCCCTATGGTAATAAGTCACTGCTTCATCATAATTCTCCAGCGCTGCATAATTAAGTCCAATATTATTATCTATAGCACCATTACTTGACGAAAATGTGATCTTTTTAAGGTGATCGATAGATGCCTGATACTCGTGAGCTTTAAACGCATTTATCGCCTGTTTAAAGTGAGTTTTGTTGGAGATAGAAAGTGTTTCTGCCAGATGTTTATCTTTACTGGAAAGAAAAGTCCTCGTTTCAGTCAATAGTTCATCCTGGAGTTCCATATCTAGAAGAATTTGGGCGAATGCTTCCCCCATGAGATAGGCACCTTGCAGGTTCAGTTCGCCTTTTTTAGCACTTTCAATGTGTTGGCGGGTTCGATTAATAAGCTCTTTGGGGGCATACCACTCTTTTAAAAATTTCACCAACCATAGAACCCTATCCCCATTTTTGCGGCGACCCAGGCGCATTAAATACCAGATATTAAAAAAGCGTTCCCGGATGAAATATATCTTGTTTTTTTTGTCGATTAGACGTGAGGAAACAAGATCATTTTTAGTTAGAGCTGCAAGCTGGGCTGATACTTTTTTATTGTCAAAACCACGTCCCTTGAGACCCTTGACAATATCTGCAGTGCCAATCCCATCCCAGCTGAGCGCAATTACATCTATAATTGCCTGTTGCTGAGGTTTAAGGCCATCCATGCGATGTTTATAGAGGGGGGTCACCCTATCAAGCAGGGCTTCCAGGTCTTCAAATACATTACCACTTTTATCGAGAAAGATTTCAAATAACAGCACAACTGTGCGGGGTACGCCACCGGTGAGCAAACGAATGGTTTCTATCCGTTCAGGTTCTTTGTTAGAGATTCGATCAATTTCATTTTCTGCTCCATAGCGTTTGGCAAGCTGACGAAGCAAAGCTACCGCATCCGATTTGTTTAAGTTTTTAAGTCGGATGATTTTAAAAAATTCAAAAAATGGTTGTTCGTATTTATAGGTATATTCCAAAGTTTGAGCTGATGCGGCAATGAGTTGAATGTGTTTGCTGGTGTGGAATATATCTCTTAGTCGTTTGAGTTCTAGGTCTGTAAAACGATCAAGCATATCCCCGAAATTATCAATAAAAAGCACCAGACGTTTCCCCTTGCTGAGAAGAAACTCGTTAAGCACGGTGAAGCATAGTGTAGGGTAATCTTCTTGATCAGCAAGAGTGTCGAGTTGCTCGCTCAGGTCCTCAAATCCAGGCTCGTCGTGGAGGTAATCTGCAATATTCTCCCACAGTCGGCAAAGATCAAAAATTCCGTATTGTTCTTCAGGGAGTTGAATAGGGAGAAGGTGGGCAGCACCGTCCTTACTCTCAAGCTCATAACGAATTCGCAGCATCAGGGAAGTTTTGCCCGTGCCGCGCTGGCCTTCAATTAGAAAATGTTGTGGCGGTTCATCCAGGGAGGTGGTGTTGATCGAATTGTATATTTTTTTAAATATTCTCGTGCGAATAACAAAACTTTCAATGAGCTCTTCCGGGGTCTGATTTTCTGGATTATAAATATGAGCAACTCGTTGCTGTGTTTTAGCGTGCGACATTGTTCATCCACCATTCTTTTAGTAAAATTGAGTTAAAACCATAAGTTTGATCATCTTCATCCGCCGACAGATAGCCATCATATTGCAAGACATCAAGGACATGTTTGCGATCAATAACGTCATGCTTAACCGCTAAGTCATGGTATTGCTCGTAGCTGATTGTTCCTTGAGCGGCGGTGAGATTAAGTACTTCAGTAGCCAGCTTATGATCCTTCTTTTTAAATATCTTTAAACGAATTTTCCAGTGGTCAAAATAGTCTGCATGGGCCGAGTTTGATTTGACTAAGGCCTTAAGCAGTGTATCAATAGTCTTGGTGGTTATTGGTAAAGGAGGGTCGGATTCATCTTCTTCATGCTGGTCGAACAGTTCTTCTACGATTATTTGAATATAGTAAGGAAGGAGCCACTGAATTTTTTCCAAGGTGTAATCGA
>JAOTSI010000366.1 GCA_029865005.1 Desulfobulbaceae bacterium | reverse complement strand
TCAATACCGCGTAACCACCCCAACGAATCAGCATCATAGGTTTTAGCAATAGACAAATCAGTCTGCTCGTCAAAGGCGATTCCTATTTGGGGAATCATCGGAAGTACCAAGACAGCATATATTAGAAGAATTACGGGCAGAAAATATATGGAATGGGATTTATGATCCGGACTTTTTAGCATGATGAATAAGAATACAGTAATGGATGAAAATAAAAAACCCCGAACCAATTACTACTTTTTAGGTAACAGATTCGGGATTAAGTTCGGACTTTAACTTTTAAGAAGTAAAAGCAGGCATAGACTACAGGGCAATAGTTTTCTCAAAAAATGCAGGAAGCCAGGGAAAATGAACCATTAATAAAGTAACAAATATCACACCACAAAGAATAAGGTATCCAACAAAACTTTTCTCTTTATAAAGTTTTTCAGGATACTGGGTACAACTATTTTCCTTAAAACCTATTTTAATATACCAAGCAATGGCTCCGGCAATAAATGGTATTGAAAAAATAAGCTCCATCTTATAACGAATGAGAAAGATACCCATAAAAAGACCAAAGGTAACAGCATAATAGACAATACTGATCAACAATCGCTCCTCAGTGTAATGACCAAAGGAATTTCGATACGCTTCAGCCCTTTTAGGGTCATTAATTGTTCTATATTCTGCCAGCCGCTTAACAGCCATGAAAAAAGCTCCAACCATCCAATAAGCAAAAACCAGGGAAACTGGAGGAATAGTTATGGTACTCACCGCATACCAGCCAAGCAGTAATCGAATGGGGTTGTTAACGGATTCAGATAAGACGTCTAGATACGGTTTATCTTTGGTACGAATAGGAGGGATATTATACAAACCACCCATAACCCATAAAAACAATACCATACAGAGAAAATGAAAATTAATCATATCGGCCACAATGAAACCGAGCAGAGCTAAAACAATCCATTGGGCATATGCAAGAGACAGGGAAACTTGCCCCATGGGGATGGGTCGTAAACACTTTACTGGATGCTTGGCATCTTTTTCAGCATCCAATATTTCGTTGAGCACGTAATTACTAGAAGCAATAAAGCCGGCAGAGAGAAAAGCTAGGAAAAGGACCACCCCCAACTCCAACCGTATAACAGATGGCTCAGCCAAAACGGCAATAAAAATACCCGGTATCATAAAAACATTTTTAAACCAGTGATCGATTCGGGCAATTTTAATGTAGGGAGTAAGGCTCCCAGATATTATTGGATTTCTCATATAGAATAATTGGTATTAATTAGTAAATAAAGAAAGATGGACACAATAAGAGGGTAATAAAACTTCTAAACAATTATTTTCTAAGTTGATGCGAATTTTTTCCGTAAACGCTCACCAGCACCACATCTGGGCCCAATCAAACCGGATTCACATAGTAATAACTATAGTTCACCAACCTGCATGCACAGATGCGTAGCATTGGCAGCCACTTACTGATCCGATACAGGGAACTTTTCTTTATAACCGGTAAACAGTTACCAGCTAGACATCTATTGGGGCACCTTTAAGACGAAAGAAACAATCACCGCAAGTAAACAAAACCTTGGTTCTTTACTCAATTAATTTTTTCTATCTAAAATTGGTTAACTTTTTTAGGAAAATGAAAAATTTAACGAGCATGGAACAATTAAAATCTCGAAGAAGGGCAGGCGAAACAATGTATTATATGATAATGAAATCATGCTACAAAGCGACAGCCTGGTGATTCAAAAATAGCTCCCACCCTAAAATTTTAATAGGAACATATACCATACTTGAGAAGTAATAGTCATTAACAAAAAATATTCAACTAATGACAAATGACGAATTTCCCTTAAACGGATCGTCATTTTTCCTTTTTAAAAAATTAGTTAAACGAATATTCGTAAAAATAAATATTTTAAATACTATTCATGATGACTCATTAAAGTACATTAATGTAATCACCACCCACTGAAAATAGTTGAGGAATCATTAATTGCATTGCCATATGATAAAAAGTATACCACAACTGTAGCTAACGAAATAAATTTCCAAAGAACTGAACCTCTACTACAAGACTTGTCATTATTTTTATTTTATTTAACAAGGGAATACAGAGCAATCGGCAATCGGCTCGCCAATAGTAAGTGGTCACAGGTTGTTTAAGTGTATGCAACTGCCGCGACTCGCTATAACCCATCCATCTATGCGAGCAGGAGGGGCACCCCATGAAAACGAGATACCTGTGAACACTTATAACGATTGCCATATAACAAAGGAATTATATAATTCAAGTAATATTTTATAATTTTTAAGTTTTTTAGTTCCAAGTTTCTAGCTAATCAGCAGCATAAATTCCACGAAGCAAAGTTACATAACGTGTTACAGTCCTGGTCAATCTCGCGACCAATCCATTAACCTTTTTATCTACAATTTCTGACACAAACGGCTTAGTCTGCAAAACATGCATCTTAATTTCTTCTAGATTTTGTTTTTGGTAAAAAGCAAAAAAGCTCTTTACTACTTCTAATTGAGTTAAACGCGGATTATTTAACCCGCTATAAATACTATATTCCTCATTGAATTTACATTGTAAATTCTTATAAGTGCTTCTATAGATTGGGGTCATGATACCATCTAAATGCGAATCGCCTGCTTCATCAATACAAGGATTTTCAAACCCAATTTTTTCCAAAATCTGTTCTGAGATATATTTGAAAACTACTCTTTTGGGATGATTAAACTGATTAAATAATTTCACTTTTTTATAATTACCCCTAATAAAATCAGAGATTTTAATATCTAAATCAAATTCGGATTCCCTATCAGAAAGATTTTTTAATGACTCCCCTGCAAGCCTAATGGAAACTTCTTTTGGATATAAATTATCATTCTGAATTAACTGTATTGTTTGTTCAACTGATAATCCAATGGAACATGCGTAGGCAATAAAATAGTCATGCACAAGATTTAAAGCCGAGACGTACCCTTTAAACGTCTGTAAATGAGGAAAGTAACCATCAAAATAAATAGAAGGAAAAGATATTACTTTGGCTGATGGTTTAACTTGTTTAACTAAATAATCACTGGATAATTCAATCGGCCTGATAGGGTCCACAGACACGGGCTGATAAAGAAACAGATCGGCATTTTTCACCTTTGTTATTACATCTGGAATATCCTGCTCTTTAATATCTTGTACTGCAGGAAGAAATTCCCATTCATAAACTGATGAGAATCCCTTATGCTCCATTAAAATCTGCCCCAAAGCACCACTTTGGCAGTTTGCAAAAATCATAAACTTTAACACTTTTACCTTAACCCTTTATGAATAAAAATTATCAACTCAAGAACTTACAAGTAACCAGCTGTACTTAAAACAAAAGCACAGAAAATCCCCCTAAGATTACAGAAGGCTTCTATTTATACAGTTGCCGTTATTGACTACAACTATTCTACCTATGCGAACGTGAAGTAACTGCTTGAAAAAGTACCAGGTCACAACATTTGCAATTTACTGATTTTTTTTAAAAAAACCCACTAATTTTACAATTCAACCTAAGTAACCGTTCACCGGGTTGAAAAGAAAAGCTCTATTACATCGATGTGATAGGCATTCACCAGTGCTGCAGAGGTGGGCAATCAGGCCGATTAGAAATAGTTATTCCTATATTAATCCGACTTAATCGCTCGCAGACGTGGTGCTGGTGAACGCTTATTAACCTAATGGCGATGCTTCATCGCCACTTACAGGAAGATACCATTACATTACCTACAGTGGAAGGATATTCTGCACTACCCATATAAGAAATTTAAATTTTTTACTTATTAAACCTAATAGTTATTACCATTATTATTAAGTAACGCATTGTTTCCATTGCTCATGAAATACAATGTCCCTTCAATTCCTTTACTTCGGAACGGTGTACAACATAGGCGTAAGATTATCCTGCTCAACAACCTAGAACCACAGTAATCAGGTACGACACTCCAGGGTTTCCACCTTTCACCCTCCGCCTTCCGCTTTATGTTTTATGTTTTCCGCTCAAGGAGATAACAAGAAGAATAGCCATTACCCCTCATCTTAAATATTTTTTCTTGACAAGAACCATTTATGGAGTTAAACCGCCGTGCCTAGACAAACTTAGACAAATAAGGACATTAATGGACAAGTCATTTTATACTATACGCTCCATGGCGGAGAAATTGGACGTCTCCGAAAAAACCATCTACCGGATGCTTACGGATAATCAAATTCCTTGCGGGGTCAAAATTGGTGGCCAATGGCGCTTTCGCGCCGATGCCATCGACACCTGGCTCAATGCCCGAACCAACCTTGATAGCACCACAAGTAAGGTCGACAATGACATTTCAGTGGCAGATGCCCTCAACCAGGGAACCATTCTCTACCGGATCCACGGCAGCAACCGCGACGAATGCATCAACGAGCTCCTCGCCTCCCTGCCTTATATGGCCGAGATCGACCAAGAGGCGCTGAAAGTCTCAATCTTCACCAGAGAGTCAATTGCATCCTCTTCCATGCAGGGGCTTGCAATAATGGGAATCAGCGACGAACGTCCACTCTACCTCCCAAAGACCATGGTTTTTCTAGCATTTCTCGAAAAACCAGCCGATTTCAAAGCCCTGGATGGCACCGCCACCGAGGC
>JAOTSI010000365.1 GCA_029865005.1 Desulfobulbaceae bacterium | reverse complement strand
GTACAGGGAACTTTTTCGTCACGAACTTGAAAAAGGTGAAATTGATAAAATCAGAAAGGCGACCAATGGTAATTTTGTCCTTGGCTCAAGCAGGTTTACCGAGGAAATAAGCGAAATGCTCGGACGCCGTGTTATACCGGGAAAAGCAGGGCGCCCAAGGAGAAAACCTGTTGTGAGTAAACGTAAATAAAGGTGGTCTGTTCCCAATTTTGTGTTTTGTGGGGCTTCCCGTCCCCTTGGCTTCCTAGATGTCGTAAAAATGGCAGATGGAGTATACAATTGTATGGATAATACAAGGATTCTTGCTGCTAGAAAGGCAGGAATTTATATACAAGCAAGGACTCGATCTCTTGACGAAGCGCTCACAGCAGCTGAAGTTGAACGCTTTACCGTAAAAGGTTTCAACACTCCTAAAACTTGGGGTGATGTAATCAAAATTAGAATACAAAAGCAAACTGGAGGATATAAAGTGAAATTTCCATATAATTCCTGGGGCGATAGATTTCCGTATGGTTCCTTATATGACCCAAAGGTGAAATAATGAAGCCTATGTACATGTTTGAAGATGTTTTTGTTCCGGTTGAATTTCTTTTTCCTAAAGCTTACCTCGAATTTATGCAGAGCGGATTTCCAGATCTTACACCATGGTGGTTTGTTGCTGAGGAACCTGCAAAAGCGAAAATGTTCTACCAAACAATTAACAAGTGTAAGCGGTCTAAAAAATTACTTATTCCGTTTGCCAAAATAGATGATAGCACAGGAGATATAGCTTGCTTTGATGGTGAGGATACTACAGGCAATCCCAAAATATTTTTCTCAGTAGGTTCAGAGGACAGCATGAGTTGCGTTGATTGGAAAAAAAGGTATTTTTTAGAAGACATTAATGCTTGGCTAATAATTGCACAAAAGGATGCTAAAAGGTGGAGAGAGAATTAACTCTACCAAACCGCCCAAACTAAAATTTTTAAAACCGAGGGGAAGATCCTTGCAGCATTAAAGGTAAGCTTCGTAGAGGATGTTTTCGGAAGAAAAAAGGTTGGAAAAATCCAGGGGACGATATTGACTACAGTGACTTGCCTTGGACCGCAAGCATAATCGTGTGGATGGACTTTGGGTGGGTGAGGGGCATAGCCGACAGGCTAAGGAAGGCAACCAGTTAACATGGCAAAATATGTGTTTAATAACAGAAGGGTGATCATTATTAACCACTTGATACAGCTAAGAGCCGTAAATGAAAATACATATTAATGGGCGCGGCTTTCTTTATCCAGAACCCCATCTGCCCACTGATTAATGCTTTTACCGTTGGCCTCTGCTGCGGCAGCAACTGCCACATGTATTTCGGCTGGAATTCGTAGCATAAGGTTGCCGGAATATGGTTTTGTTTGGCTCTTATCCAATTTTGTTTCAGGCTGCCAGGTAGTTATCAACTGCCTTACGAAAGGCTGATTCGAGTTCTGAGACGGATTCCCCATGAAAACCGATAACATTACGGATGCCAATAATAGGCCAACGAAAATATGATCCTCAGGGCCAAATTCAACTTTGGCATAATAGCCTTTATGGTTCATTCCTTTCATATTATTTCTCCCAGTTTCTTTAAGAGTTTACAAGTATTCTTGATGCGATACCTCAAAGCAGCTTTAGCTTGATGTGGCCTGTGAAAATCAGCCAGAATGCCATCTCTTTCAAAGGTAACGTTTGACCCCATGCCCTTGATAACCCAGCCGCCTAGGGCCATAAGGAGTGGTTCAATTTTGGCCAACTTCATTTTGCAATCATAGGGTTAGTGAAAATAACCTCCTGTCCGATTTCATCACTAATCTTTTCATATATTTTTCATAGAGCCTTCAAACTTTCTTAACTTCTGAGCCTTAATCTATTTGTAACACAAACGGATTTAAGGGAACGGAAATGAGAAAGAATGGAGGATTGTTATGAAGATACATGTACAAACACTGTGCTTGTGTTTACTGGTGGGATTGATTGCTGTGCCGCTGCCCAGTATGGCGGTAGAGAGTGGTGGGACGGAAATGATGGCTCCGTATTTTTTTGTGGAAGGAGGGGAGTCCAATTTGGACCGTTTTCCTTTAAAAAGTACTGATGTGAAGGTTAACATCCGAGGGGTAATTGCTGATGTTAGGGTCACCCAACGTTATACCAATCAGGGTGGACGTCCTATCAATGGGCGATATATCTTTCCTGCTTCCACCAGGGCTGCAGTGCATGGGATGACCATGACTATTGGTGAACGGGTGATAAGGGCTGAGATTAAAAGAAAGGAAAAGGCTAAAGCGATCTTTAACGAAGCCAAAAAGAGCGGTAAAAGCGCATCACTTCTTAGTCAACAGCGCCCCAATGTCTTCAGTATGGAGGTGGCCAATATTATGCCCGGCGATACAATTGATATTGAGCTTCACTATTCAGAGTTACTGGTGCCGGAGGAGAAAGTTTATTCCTTTGTTTTCCCAACCGTTGTCGGCCCGCGTTATTCAAGTGGGTCAGTCGATGAGAAACAGGATAAATGGATTGCCAATCCCTATCTCAAGGAAGGTGTGGAGGAACAGGCAGATTTCACGATGGAGGTGCGCCTGGCCACCGGTATACCCATAAAAGATCTGCACTCCTCTTCTCATAAGGTAGATAATGATTGGCAGGGAGCTTCAGAGGGGAAGGTAACCTTGGCGGCTTCGGAGTTGCATAGCGGCAATCGTGATTATATTTTGCAGTATCGTTTGGCCGGAGAACAGATATCATCTGGGCTTATGTTGTATGAAGGCGAAGAAGAAAATTATTTTTTGTTGATGGTCCAGCCACCCGAGCGTTTGGTAAAAGCCACCATCCCGGCCCGTGAATACCTGTTCGTTGTTGATGTCTCAGGCTCAATGCATGGATTTCCGTTGGATACGGCCAAGGAAATGTTGCGTGATCTGATTGGTAATCTCAACTCCGGGGATATGTTTAATGTTCTGCTTTTTGCAGGTGGTTCCAACGTGATGGAACCACGTTCCGTGCCAGCTAATAACGAGAATATAATAAAAGCCCTACGGTTTATCGACAATGAACAGGGCGGCGGGGGAACCGAGCTCAGCCAGGCCCTGCGTAGGGGATTGGCATTGCCGGTCACCGAGGGTTTCAGTCGCACCATGCTGGTGGTCACCGATGGATATATTCAGGCGGAGAAGGAGAGTTTCCGGCTCATTCAGGAAAACTTAAATAAGAGTAACCTCTTTGCCTTTGGTATCGGGAGCAGCGTTAACCGTTATCTCATTGAAGGGTTGGCAAAGGCTGGATTAGGGGAACCCTTTATTGTTACTGGCCCCTCAGATGCGCCAGCTGTGGCTGAAAAGTTTCGCCGGATGGTTTCCCAACCGGTATTGACCAATATCCAAGTGGATTATTCAGGTATTAAGGCTTACGATGTGGAGCCCTCTGCAATTCCGGATCTTTTTGCGGATCGGCCAGTGGTTATTTTTGGCAAGTGGCAGGGGGAACGGCAGGGAAGTATTACTCTAAATGGGACTGGCGGTGGGGGCAAGGACGTGAAAAATCAATTTTCCTTGGTCGACAGCGAGTCCGGTCAGGAAAATGAGCCTCTGCGTACCCTCTGGGCAAGGCAGCGTCTTATGCGGATATCCGATTATTTTTCAGGTTTTGATGATGAAAATATAGAAGAAATAGCCACGTTGGGCTTGAAGTATAATCTTCTAACCTCTGAGACTTCTTTTGTGGCAGTACATGAGGTCGTTCGTAACACCAGCGGTGCTGCTGCCGATGTCAAGCAACCGCTCCCCTTGCCGAAGGGTGTTTCAAATATGGCAGTGGGTAGTAAAAAAACACCAGAACCCGAGCTGTGGTTGATGTTGATAGGGGTGTTTGCAACAATTTTTGTATTGTTTAGGCGTAACAGGCGGAGCAACTCTTTTGGTTTCGGCGGGGAGCTGAAGTAATGAAGTTGATAACTCCTTTTGTCAAGAATAGGCAGGGGGATTGGGGTAATATCCTTTTACTTGCTGTTGTTCTGTCGGCGGCCTACGGGCTCAAGTATCATTTCAGTGTTGCAGACAGTGATGAGCTTGCTTGGATGCTCGCTCCTCTTGCCTGGGTAGTGGAAGTGTTGAGTGATAATTCCTTCCATGCAGAGAGCGGGGCCGGATATGTTAGCAGCGATGGTTTGATTATTATTGCTCCGGTGTGCGCCGGGATAAACTTTTTGATTGCCCTCCTGCTCACCGGGGCATCCATTGTCTTGCTGCTTCCTTGTAGGTTTGGCTGCACAGTTATTCGTCTCGTTCTGGTTGTGGTTACCGCCTATTTGTTCACAATTATCATCAATGGACTTCGGATAACTCTTGCCATTGAACTATATGGTCTAGATATTTATGGTAGTTGGTTCACTGCGGAACGTTTACACCGGGCAGCTGGCATTTTTCTCTATTTTCCGGCTCTGCTCAGTTATGGTTTACTAGTTCAGGGCCTCCTAGCAAAGCGGCCTCCCTGGCATGTCATTGGTTGTTGTCTCTTTTGGTACCTTGGCCTGAGTCTGGGGGTGCCGCTGTTGACTGGGTCTTTTCGGGAATTTGGCCCTCTATTTTATGAGCATTGTTTTGCCATTGTCATAGGTTGTACTTTGTCTATAGGGGGCTATTTCGTGCTGACTTCGGGG
>JAOTSI010000065.1 GCA_029865005.1 Desulfobulbaceae bacterium | reverse complement strand
CCGGGCGGTGCATACCGTGACAAGGATAGTTTAACCAAGGCCCTTGTCTTCTCCTCTTGGAGTGCGGTTCCAGATGCGGTGGCATCAATCTGTTCCTATGAAGCCGAGCGTAAAATGACTTCTGGAACATCGGTTCTCCATAGTGAACTCTATGAGAAGATCAAGCCATTGCTGCGATTTGCTGTAGCCTCGAAAGATAATCGATTGACTGGTATGCCCGTCATCGCATGGCTTCTGCCATCTCCAACACTTGCCTCCAAGATAGATCCGCTCGAAATCGCATTGAGCCGAGGATGTGGACCATTGGACATCCAAGAGCTGAAAAATGAGGTTAAGACCATTTGTCGAAATCTGCTCAAAACCCTACCAGAAGGTGGTGAAGGGACGCGAGCTGATAAGCGGTGGTATTGGGCTGCTCCTATTCTTCTCGATTCCCATAACGGGCTGTTGGATTGGTGTAAAAATCAATCAGGATGGATATCTGCTACCCCTGATAATGAATCTGGTACTCGGTTCAAAGATCACGTCGATATGTTGGTCAACATGGCAGACGGGAACATTCCTTTGGGTCCCCAGCCGGATGATTTGGTAGATATACTTTGTGACCTTGCTCTGGCAGGCCCAGGCATCTGTGCATTACGGGCGCTTCATCGTATTTCTACCGACCTCGATATGTCTGACCATAGTCTGCTGTCAGCTGCCGCCAGGATTGCATCCGGTTTCCGCTCCCTTTTTAATACGCCTGAAACTATTGCCATGCTGCGTGGCTCTGCAGAGGAGACTTATTGGAAATTGACTCTTCAATATGGCATCGATGGTAATCTTCAAGCAGTCCTTGATGAACATGTGCATGTCTTACGAGAATCTTTGGGGCTCCAAGAACATTCTTCAAGCGAACAGGTAGCTGGAATTGCAGAGTGTATCCAGTCAGTATTGTCACTACGTACCGCTCAGATTGGCATTGATGAAATAGAGACGTCGGGGGATGGTTTTAAGGTTAATAATTTCAACACTCGTTGTCGTTTTGCACTTCGGTTTGGAGATATCCGAGATGACAACAACCAAGCACTTGTCCGCGCTGATTCGGTGCGTGACGCCTTTAACTCTCCGTTTCGGCCTTTTGTTCTGGCTTCGACTTCAATAGGGCAAGAGGGCTTGGATTTTCACACATGGTGTCATGCCGTGGTACATTGGAATCTTCCCTCTAATCCAGTTGACCTTGAACAACGTGAAGGCCGAGTACATCGATACAAGGGCCATGCTGTCAGAAAAAACGTTGCAGAACGATATGGTTTAACAGCTCTGTCTGGAGTGCTCGAGGGAGGCGATCCATGGCAGACTCTTTTTCAGATTGCGAGTCAAGGCAAATCCAATGGGCATTCTGATCTCATCCCCTTCTGGATCTTTGAAGATGGTTCTGCCAGGGTAGAACGACGCATACCGTTGCTTCCATACAGCAAGGAGATTGGGAAGCTCAAACAGCTAAAGCAGGGCTTGGCTCTTTACCGGATGGTTTTCGGCCAACCTCGTCAGGAAGATCTTCTCTTCAGCCTTCGTCAAAATGGCAACCATGAATCGGTGGATTTGATGGATTGGCTGATCTCACTGCAACCACCAATAACTGAGCCACAAGCTCAGGAGAAGGATAGAAGTAGTGAGTAGACGCTCTCAAAGGATTAATCGAGCCCAAGGATGCCCCTGGGGCAGCTTGCCGGTGATGCGCTGGGAAGTCTGGTTGTGTTTCAGTCCCGAAATGAGATCCGGCGCAGCTTCCCTGTTGGTATCCGGGAACTAGCGGATGACGGCACATGGAATACGATTGCTGGTCAGCCGACCGATGACTCTGAGATGGAACTGCTCCTTGAACGGATGCTAGTGAAAACAGGTTCCTATAATCCAGAGGCGACACGTAAAAAATCTTCAAGCAAAGGAAACACCCCGAACTTTAGTGGCAATTCGGGTTCGTAATCTGAAATCGCGATGTTACTGTCACCGATACGATCCAGGTAGCTTTTACCATAGTTGAATAGGATATTGCCGTTATCAGCTTTAGCCCGCCCGGCTACGCCAGGTTTGTTCTCGCCTAGCGGCCATATCCAGACAAAAGCTTCTTTCTTTGTCTTAGGCGTGACAGTAAAGCGTGACATATTGTGTCGTGCTTTACTGTCGTGCATCACCTCTAACACATTAATACACTTTACATAAAGAATATCGAAGAGGGAGAGACACATGTCTGGATACATATCAGCAAATGAGCTTGAACTCATTATCTTTTAGCCTGATATCGCCTATTGCCTCCTACCGAGCAGGATGCAACAGGCGATATCAGGCCAGTCTTTTTGTATACCGTTAACATATTAGAATTCATGGTAAAAAAAGTAAGGGCCATAGGGAGCAATAGCAACTGCATGAAGATGAGGTGCCTGTGACCATTTGCATATACACACTGTATCAAATCAGCTAGTTGCGAGCCATGTGACCAGTTACCTCAGGAGGGGCAATAACTGTTCCCGCTTTTCCCCGGATGGCTGGGATGATCGCATCAATAGAGGTGATGATTGTTTTTTGGCCGCCGTGTTTGATAAATTCCAGTCCGGCTTCAATTTTGGGACCCATTGACCCTTCCCCGAAGTGCCCTTCGGTCAGGTACTGCTCGGCCTCCTCTGTGCTCAAGGAGGGCAACAGTTCTTCATCGTCCCGTCCAAAATTTTTATAAACGCCCTGAACATCGGTGGCGATAACAAAAAGATCCGCCCCAACCTCTTCGGCCAATTTGGCGCTTGCCAGATCCTTGTCCACCACCGCGTCAATCCCGTGAAAGGTTCTTCCCTCTCTGGTCACCGGTATTCCCCCGCCGCCGCAACAGATAACGATAAAATCCCGGTCGATCAATTTTTTGATCTCCCGTTTTTCGACAATGGTCAGCGGCCGGGGTGAGGCCACCACCCGACGATACCCCTTGGGCGTCACGGCGGTGGGAAACGGCATGGTCGCCGCCTTATCCTTGCTGTAAGCCGGGCCAATGGGCTTGCTGGGTTTGGCAAAGGCCGGATCATCCCGGTCCACCACCACGTAACTGAGCAGGCTGACAATATCCTTACTTCTCCCCCGCAACGCCAGCTTACTGTCCAGGGAGGATTCGATCATGTAACCGATTTGGCCCTGGGTTTGAGCCACCAGGATTTCCAGAGGGAGTTTGGGAACCTCGGAACAGCTATCCTGCTGGAGGAGCAGGTTACCTACCTGGGGGCCGTTACCGTAGGTGATGATAATGCGGTACTCATCGACCAGCTCGGCAATCTGGCCGATGGGCAATCGGAGGTTAGCGAACTGCTCCTCAGTAGTTCCGGTCTGGCCTTTTCGGATCAAGGCATTGCCGCCCAAGGCGATAAGCAAGATTTCCTTTGACTGGGGAGATAGTTCCATGACGCGTTCTCCTTGGGCTCCTTCAAGAGGAGATAATTATAATGGTTTTGCCGAGGAAAATTTTTATTATAAATCCTTTCTCCCCGGTGGGCACCATGAGTTAGAATTATATACACATATTGTTCCATTCAAAAATGGAAGGCGATTTTCTGAAGGTGTAATTCAGTAGCGTATACATTTGAAGGTTAACATCTCTAACTTAAAACAATAAAGGTAAGTAGTCACAACCACCTCATCTTAATGCGATTGCCCCTGCCCACATAGAAGGGCTATAGCGAACAGCGGCAACTGCATAAATCTAAGGCACCTGTGACGTAACCGTTCACCGGGTTGTAAAGAAAAGCTCTATAACATCGGACTGGTAAACGCTTACCAGTGCTGCGCATGTGTGCAAGCAGACCGGTGAGCAATAGTTAATCCTATGTGAATCCGGTTTGATCGCGCGCAGGTGTAGTGCTGGTGAACGCTTACCCTGTGACCACTTACAGATTTGCACTGTATTAAATCAGCTAGTTACGAACCCTATGACCAGGTACCAATAAAAATATTATGATATCACATCCGGGATCGACAATCAGAGCGTTTTTGCAAAAAAGATGGGTGAAAATATGGGGAGGGATCTGCGGATTTGTCCTCATGTTCTTCCTCCTTCTTCCCTTTGGTGTTAAGTTGTTTCTTGTTGACTGGTTAGAGGAAAACGGTGCCGATCAGGCCACTGTGGAATGGTTCTGGTATAACCCGCTGACCAGTGGGATAATATTGGAGGGAGTCGATCTCCAAAAGGGTGGAAAAAGTTTGCTCAGCAATTCGAAGATCGAACTTGATTTTGACCTCCTGTCTCTGTTTCGTCATGATATCCATCTTCAAAAAGTTGAATACAAGGATTTGGCCATCGAGCTTGAACAAAATGAAAACGGAAACTGGCGCATCGGTACTTACACTCTTGTTGGGGAAAATATAGAGAAGGTAGAAGCAGCTGATGAAGAGCATATTTCAGCGTGGGCATTTTTAGCCGATATGGTCTCTTTTTCCAACTGTAGCATAGTGTTAAAAATGGATGAGCTGAACATGCGGGTAGACATCCAAAAGGCGGAACTGATCAACTTTACTACCCGCGCCGGTGGGCCGCCAGGTACTTTTTCTTTTAAAGGAGCAATAAATCAAGCACCTGTTGAGCTGAAGTTTGACACTATCAGCATGGCTCCAAGTTTGAATTTAGTGGGGAACGTGTCCATTACAAAGTTGAGCTTAGCTGATTTTGCTCCCTTGTTAAAAGAGGTTTTGCAGCCTTTCTCCGGAGTAGTCGGACTTGACGGCAAGTTTGTTTTTATCATGTCGGAGGAAAAAAGTACAAGCGTCGAGTATGACGGAAATCTTGATCTGGCAGACCTTGCTGTGGGGAATTCTTCAATGACCATTGAATCACAAGGGGTGAGCTGGCAAGGACGGGTGAGCTATATTGCACCAAGTGATGGACCAATGCACCTTATAAGCGACGGTTTCTTGACAGTGCAGGAATATGGAATCCAGCTTCCAGAAGCTCAGCTTACCATGAAAGAGTCGCTCATTGAGCTCAATGGGCTAACATCGCTAACCATATCGGATGATCTGTTCATTGAAAATACCGGGACCTTTCTAGTTGAAGGGTTTGACATGGAACTGTCGACCCTGCAGCTTGCTGAAGAGAGTTTGTTGTGGAATGGTAATATAAGGTTTTCCCAATATGAAACCGGGGGGATGCTTTTCGATTCCACCGGTGAGCTTGCTCTGGGCAGGTATAATTTTACAGGCAAAGATGCGAGTATCCCTATCGTGTCAGGTGGAAACAAACTGGTTTGGCAGGGCAAGGTCGCATATGGTCTAGAAAAAATAGAAGAATCACCAAGCCTGAAACTTGATGGTAAGCTTAATGGTGAGCAGTTATCAACGATGCTAACTGAACCGGGCCTGGAGCTTGTCCAAAACAATGTGCTACTTTCAACCCGGAGTAGCTTGGAACTAGGCGAAGAGTTTGATATCACCGGCAGTAGCTCATTATCCCTTGATCGTTTCGGAATCATGGATAAAGCAAATAACTCCACTCTGCTCTCTCTGGATAATTTACAGATTACAGGGTTTGAAGGTTTGGGAAAGAGAAAGATTGCTATCAAGGATATTTCGTTGGCTAATCTCATGGTTAGCGTCCCGGGTAATCTCCCGTTGGAAATAAACATTCCGGAGGTTCGTCTCCGAACGGTGGATGCCGTGAATTTCAGCACTCTTACGGTGGCGGATTTTAGGGTAAAAACACCCGTGGTGACGTCGGTCCAGAACGGCCACGAGCTAGTCCGCTTAGAGAGTCTGGCGCTAAATAATATTTTCGCTGATACCGCTGTCAATGTGCAGGCTGATACCTTGCTCATCGATAATGTCCTTTTTTTACCACCCACCAATGAATCTGAGGGAAAACCGGTTTGTTCGCTGGCAAATGCGCGGCTAACAGATTTCAGCTGGAGTGGTGAGAACGGGTTGCACGGGGGGAGTTTGACCTTTCAAGACCTTGTAGCGGCAATTGTTCTTGATAAAGATAAAAATCTTAATATTAGCCATAGATTGGACGAGATGCGGATACCTTCCCAGGCGTCCAGTGAGGATAAGGCTGCTCCTGAAGCCGTGGAGGAGCAGGCAAAAGATGCCGCTTTCAGTCTGCGGGAAATAGCTGTGACGGGAGAAAGTCGACTTGTGTTTGAAGATCACTCCCCTGCCCTCCCCTATATTACTGATCTTGCCATTTCTCATTTTCATGTTGGAGAGTTGGATTCAAGAAAGCCGGAGCAAAAGAGTGAACTTGTATTCAAGGGTGAGCTTGAAAAGCGGGCACCACTGGAGATTGTCGGGTACCTCTCCCCGTTTCAAGAACTACCGGTTATCCAATTGGAATTGAAATTAAAAAATTACCAGCTAGCAAGTTTTTCTCCCTACACCGTCCAAGCAGTGGGTACCGGCCTTCTCAGCGGTCAACTCCAACTTGATACCAAGTTTGCTCTCGCAGGCGACGAACTTGATATGGAAAACACCATTATTTTAAAGAAACTGAAGACGGAGATGATATCCCCGGAATTGGCAGCGGAACTCGACAATGAGTTGCCGCTCCCCCTTGATGCCGCCTTGACCATGTTACGCGACAAAGATGAAAACATAACGCTGGCTATTCCATTAAGCGGGGCTGTTTCCGACTTGAATGTAGGAATATCCGACATTCTTATCACCGCCCTTGGGAAAGCCATCGTACCAGCCGCCTCCGGCTATCTCATGTATGCCCTGGGTCCATACGGAGCCCTTGCCTACATCGGGATGAAAGTAGGTGAAAAAATGATGGAGGTTACTTTGCCGCCCGTGGTCTTTGCCCGGCAGGAATCAACCTTGACTGCGGAACACGCCGACTATTTGGAAAGGATAGCCAAAATTTTGCAGGAAAGGCCGGCGGTTGACATCCAAATTTGTCCCTCTGTGGGAGCATGGGAATTTTTATCAGACAAGAAGATTGCTGCAATAGAAGGTAATACCATGGAGCTGAAGGAAAAGGACGAACCACGGTTGGCGCAACTCGGTCAGGAGAGAGCAGCTGCGGTAAAGAACCATCTGGCGACTAAATACGCAATTAATGAAAGTCGCCTACTGATCTGTGACACTCTTATTGAGAAGGCAAAAAATTCGGTTCCGGCTGTTCACCTAAATTTATAAATCCGTTTTCCTCGGCCTACGAATGTTTACTTCGATTAGCAACATCCGAAAGTCTTTTCATCAGAACGGACTCCAAGTCCGGCTTACCGCGATCTTGATATTCATAGCGAACCCGGACGGTGGGCCGATGGATGTTTATGAGCCGGGTGAGATGGATAGGGGTGGCAAGGACGACCAAATCGCATTCACTTCGGTTGATGCTAGCCTCTAGATCATGCACCTGTTCGGCCCCATAACCCATTGCGGGTAACACTTTCGTGATATGGGGATATTTTTCCAAGGTGGTCGCGATGGAGCGGACGGCAAAGGGTCGCGGGTCAATAATTTCGGCAGCTCCGCAATTCATGGCCGCAAGATAACCCGCGCCGTAGGCCATTTCCCCATGGGTGAGAGTGGGACCGTCCTCCACCACCAGGACCCTTTTCCCTCGTATCCGTTCCGGTTCATTGATCAGGATTTGAGAGTCGGCAAGGATGAGCTCCGCTTTCGGGACATAGCGGCCGATGTTGTTTTCCACCTCTTGCACCTGGTCGGGTGAGGCGGAATTGACCTTGTTGATAATGGCGATATCCGCCATGAGCATATTGGTCTCGCCGGGATGAAAAAGCCGTTCGTGGCCGGGCCGCAGGGGATCGAAAAGAACGATATGCACGTCGGGCCGATAAAATGGTGTATCGTTGTTCCCTCCGTCCCAGATGACAACATCGGCTTCTTTTTCCGCCCGCCGCAAAATTTCCGCGTAATCAATTCCGGCGTATACAATGATTCCCCGCTCCACCAGAGGTTCGTATTCTTCAAGTTCCTCAATGGTGCAATTGTGGCGCGAAAAATCATCCCTTTCGGCAAAGCGTTGGACCACTTGATTCCGCAAATCACCATAGGGCATGGGATGACGCACCACCACGATCTTTTTGTCGTAACTTTCCAGTATCCGGCACACCCGGCGGGTTGTGGGAGATTTCCCACAACCGGTCCTAATCCCGCAGACCGAGACCACCGGCTTAGTCGCGGCCAGCATGGTCTTCTCCGCGCCGATAAGTAAAAAGTCGGCCCCTGCCGCCTGAACCATTGAAGCATTGTGCATGACTTCAATATGGGCCACATCGCTGTAGGAAAAAACCACCAGATCAACATCTAGCTTCTTGATGAGTGCGGACAAGTCGGCCTCAGGAAAAATCTCAATGCCTTCTGGATACAGCCCACCGGCAAGCTCAGGTGGAAACCGTCTGTTGTCGATGGAGGGTATCTGGGCAGCGGTAAAACCAACCACTTCGTAAGAAGGATTGTCTTTAAAACACGTCAGAAAATTATGAAAATCACGCCCGGCCGCGCCCATGATAATTGTTTTTTTAACCATTCGGTTTCCTATTAACTATTTAATCCTTCGAGCGATCAGACCTGATTCCTCTTCCCTTGTAAAACAAAATGGTGTGAAGAGATCAGCATATATTTCATCGAAACGGACAATGGGGCAAGCTCTTTATGGCGTCCTTGCCGAGTGAGATGCTCTCCAAGCACTCCTCCGGATCACAACAGGTGGTGCATACCCTTTTCAGAGCAGCAACTCGCAGCAACTTAATTCCCGGTGCGCGGTGGTCCTTTTTGACCGGCTCTTCACGAAGCAGATCGGTGCTGAGATATTTTTTATTATCATCAGGGAAAACGGTAACGACTACTGCATCTCGGCCCAGTTTTTCCTGTACCAGCAAGGCGCCAAGAAAATTGGCACCGGAAGAAATGCCCACCCCCAGACCCAGCTCCGTGGCAAGCTTCTGGGCCATGATGATTGCATCGCCATCATCAACATCTATAATTTCATCCAGGCTGTTGAGATCAAGAATCGGCGGGACAAATTCATCGGAGATCCCCTGTATCCGATGCTTCCCGACCTTGTGACCGGTTGACAGGGTGGGCGAATTGGTTGGCTCAAGAGGGTAGATTTTGATAGCGGGGTTCATCTCCCGCAGATAGCGACCAACGCCCATGACCGTGCCCCCGGTACCGACTCCGGCAACAAAAGCATCCGGGGTTATGACACGGAATTGCAGCTGCCACCAGATCTCAGGACCGGTAGTCTTGTAATGGGCCTCGATATTGTCATCGCTTGAAAATTGATGGGGAAGAAATACATTCCCGTTCTTGTTGAGCTCTTCAGCCCGACTGATGCAGCCGAGGAAACCACCGGCCTCCTTGCAAACCAAACAGATATCAGCGCCAAAGCCCTTGATTAGGTTGATCCGTTCCGCACTCATCCAGTCCGGCATAAAAATAGACACCGGATGCCCCAAGGCCCTACCTATGGCGGAAAAAGAAATACCGGTATTGCCGCTGGTGGCCTCCGCAATACGATCTCCTGGGTTCAAGGTGCCCCTTACATAACCCTGATGAAGGATATAATAAGCCATGCGATCCTTGATACTGCCGGTCATATTGAGGTTCTCGGCCTTGGCGTAAATAGTACGCTGCCGACCCTTGAATTCCAATTCAATCGCCAACAGCGGCGTGTTACCGACCAAGCTGCTAAGGCCACGGATTCTATTGAGGGTATCGTTGGTCATGGAGCCTCCATCTCGGAGTCTATTTTAAAAGTTCCAGTTTGCCCGTAAGTTCTCTACCATTACCACCTTACCGCTCTTTTCACCCAAATTGATAAAAAACTTTAATAGTATAAAATAGACTGGTTTCATGGAATAAATTATCGCCAACATAACGGTGACATAAGAGGAGTAACCTGGGCTAGATGTGGTACCGGAATTTTAGCGCCCAACTACTTGCTAGTTGACAATTTACTGATCGACCGGTGCCCTGCACCTCTCTGGAAAAATCGACATGTACAAAAAAAATGATTCTTCTTTATGGGTAAACAAGAGCGAAAATTTATGACCTAAAAAAACTTGGGAAAACCTGGGGACAGGCGAAAAATACGTTTTATATACAACGGGCGGATGTTATCTGGAGTTTGCTTATCCTTTATATAGGAATCAAAACAGGGCAAAAACTATGAAGCAACCTTGATCATTGGAGAATACCAAGAATCCAGTGTTTATCATATTTGGGATAATATACGGCTAAGCAAACAAGGGTAAAAGTAGTTGTCAATCACTCATAAGCAAGTTAGGATTCAGAGAAATTTACAGTTTATACAATATACTCCTGTCTCTTTATTGCATTTTACTGACTGATTTTATTAACGGAGAGCTGGAAGGTATACTGGTCAACAGAATAACTTGTTCCGCGCAACTGCGCCGCGATTATATTTCGAAAATTAATAAACATATTCATTTTGTCATGCGCATCCATAATATTTGTAATTGGCAATTTGTACAAAGGGACAAGATCTGGACGAGCCATTTTTTCAAAGGAAAACATTATGGAGACGGGCGTGTTCTTCCTAATTGGCATCCCTGCCGTAATTCTAGTCAGCAAAATATTAAACAAAAAGAAAAAATGAACAAAGTCACCGGTCTTTAAAAGAATTTGTTCTTGGTGGATGTCTATATGATTGAATATACAAGTAAGATATAACCAGCGACTCAACCAGACCGGGTGAACGCATGCGGCCTGACGGAACAACTCTTGTGACCGGTCTGGTTAGCCTGATCGTTCGGCAAATAAATGAAAACGCAAATAAATTGTCTTTTTTTGGTGTTATGTACGATATTTTTCTCTTGCAACGCTCCTCCCCTATACGAGACGCGTACAGAAAAATTTCTACGCTCAAAGAACGTCGAAGAAGACCTCATTAAAAGAGTTAACGGTCGGCAGGTTATTTCAACTAAAGAGGCAGAACGACTTGCCACTTTCTCGAATATTCCGATTCTTCATTTGCTTGCGAATAATCCGAGCACACCTGAAAATATACTTCGTGATCTTGCAAATCACTCAAATTTCGAAGTCCACACGGGACTGGTCAGCAATCCAGCCACACCGATAGAGGTGGTTTTGAATTTTCGAACATAAGGTAGATACACTACAGTTAACGACTATATGACACGTAACCCGAATCTTCCAACAGGGACACTCGGGGTAATTTATTTTTTCCGAGGCCCTTAGAGATCGACCATGGGACTACTTGACCGTAAAGATAGGCTTGAGCTGCGCTGGCAAGAGCGCGGCATGCGTAACCTACTGATGATACAGTTCGGAGCCTTCCTTGCGGTCGTCACATGGTATTGTATTTACAAGGAGATTAACCCGCTCGACCTTTCTCGAGGGAAACAACTCAAAATCCTGACCGCTGCTGCCTGGGCCTCGGTCTATTTCGCCCCCATGTTCCTCTGGCGCTCAGGTGTCTGGCTCGACCGCTCTCGCGGTCGCGTCACATCCTGGTGGGGATTCAGGCTGCCAGGGCTCTTCAGCATTCCGATCTTTTTCCGTCATAAGCCGCTGCAGTTGTTCAAAGAGGTGACCTACCGGACAAACATTGGGGCAGACCGGGGTACGACAGTGGGCGGAACGCCAGGCAGTCCCAACCAAATGTTGAGCGGCGGGTACGTCTACACTGTAATGTTATGGCACATGGATGAGGAGGACGGAGGTCTCCAAGCGTGTGTCGACCTGTTCCGAACCTGGCGGCAACCCAGAGCTCGGTCCACGGCCAAGACTGTCTCTGAGTGCCTTTCCCTCCCTTTCAGGGAAGAAATCGATGACGACCGTGATATCGTGTTCGCTCCCGACGAACCCGTCGGCGCCCGATTCCAGGCCTTACTTGCGGAACGGGCGGCCTCCGATCAGGAAGGCCCATCTTCTCCAAAAGAATGTCGCATCCAAATCGACAAGGGAACCGACAGCCTGACCGTGCACTTGTCTTCAGCTCCGATCGACATCAGCCTGAAGATATTCGCGTGTTTAACTCTCTTGCCTATGAGTTGCCGAATATGGTTTCGGCTGACAAGCGACATACATAGTTGGGCGGTCGATTTCTGGTTGGCTCTGCTCGTTGTCATAGGCGCGACACCTCTGGCAATGGCATGGTTGCGCCGTGATCGGATCCATGTCAGGAACGGACGAATTGTCTTGGAAAAGCGCGTGTTCGGTTTTCTGCCTTTCAGGACCAAAATCCCGTTTCACGAGATAGACTATCTCGAGATCGTGGGCTTCACGCACGACCATATCCAGTCCAAGGGAGCTTGCATACGTACCGTGGGTCTGCATGCTTGCACTGATTTTGGACGCGGGCTTACCGACGACGAACTGATGTATCTGAGAGAACTTCTGCTTTGGGAGATTGCGGCCAACAACGAAATTCAGCCGACTTGTCGGGACACAACCCCTTTAAGCGTTTGATTTCGAAAAGTTGGAAGGTGGACCAAACAATACATATTGTCTCATATTAGTAGGAGTTGCGCTCCTGACTATCTTGGCGATTGTTGAACAAATGCGACATAAGGAATCGCTATACGGCCTTTGTATGTTTAGCTCACTACTATCAATTCTTAGTTGGCCGTTCTGGATATATTATTCATCGGGCAACATTCGCACTCAGAGCCTTATCTCAAAAATTGGCATCCTTATGACAAAGCCCGTAAGACGGTCGAAGACGATCGGGACGCTCTTAATTAATTCAACAACTCAAGCAGCAGTAAACGCCGAACAAGGCGCTACGCATAAAACAAAAGAGGCGCTGTTATTTGAACATTGGCAAGCTTAGTGTTCCGTAGTTATTAACAAATTCCAGTTACCCTTTTGTCCAGTGAGCTGGGTCGTTCCGCGCGATTATGCGCGATAATGTGCGGGAAAACTAATAATGATATCTAAGCTGAGCAATAAATATTGCATCATCTTCTGCTTTATAGACTATTCAGTGTTCATCTGTGATTCTTCGAGACCAATAACCGGAGAGGCCATGTTTTAAAGGTTCAGGTTTACCTATTCCATCATATGGCATACGTTGAATATCACAAATAATGAGATTAATACGTTTTAATATTTTTATATCTGTTCTCTACCAGTAAAGGTTGTCTTTCCAACCATTTTTAGAAAATATCAGATTCAATCAACAAGCTCCTTTTCTGAACCTTTACCCGCTTCAAGCTCAGCGACAGACTCAAGAAGGCGACGTGCATTCTTAAGACTTCTTAATAAGTAAGCCGTCTCTTCAAAAGCTTGATAGTCTTCAAGAGACATCATAACAACAGGCTGAGAAGTTTTTCGTGTAATGATAACAGGAGAATGATCGGCACAATCTTTTTCGATTTTTTTTTGAAAGGTTACCTCGTGCTGAGGTATATGTAATTGTATCCATAGCATTCCTCCAATGTGGATATGTACACTTTAATGTACCACAAACAAGATACATAACAAATTAATTTACGCCGACCAGCGAGCACGCGCGTTTATTTTTGAAATAGATTGAAGTCAGCGCCACGCTCGAAATTTATAGCCATCCCATTGGCGGGCGAGTTTTTCTCTCGCCCCTACTCACAATAAACCAGGGGACAGACAGGCAAATAATACAAGACAGGACAGGACAACTGTACTTAGATCTAAAGAAAACTTAGGAAAACTCAGGTTTGATTTCCCTATATATGAGATCGGATATATTATATTGTATATGTTAATATCTAAAGAGTGTCTAACATGATATCGCTATCATGTTATCCTTGCATTAGTTCTTATTACAGGAGAAAAATAATGATGAGGATTTTGGAACGGCAGCAACTCAGCTGGATGTAGTCGTTTTTCGTAGCTGACTACAGGCCCTACAATTGACTGATTTAATTAATTAATTAATGTTAAATTATAAACAGTTACAGCTACCTCAGGGTAAATATTCGGCTACCCCATATCCCATGCTAATGAATTAAAAAATTCGGGACACAGTGTTTGAAATCGTGTATACCGTCAAGCATGAACGGCTCTCTCTCGCAAGACATATCCC
>JAOTSI010000064.1 GCA_029865005.1 Desulfobulbaceae bacterium | reverse complement strand
TTTCTTGATAAACAATTCGTCCGTATTCCTGAGATGCTCCATGTAATGAGGCATTCGTATAGCGTGAAGATTTGTAATTATTTTTTTCCAAATAGTTTTTAGTATAATCCATCAATTCAATAATACTTTTGTCGTCGGATTTTACAGGTAACTTTCCTTCTGAAATTAGCTTCTCGATTTTTGATTCTGGATAAATAATATAATTGAAACGTGTAATACTTTGTGGATGTAGTTCCACTACTTTTTCCAAAGTATCAATCCAAGATTGATAACTTTGTGATGGAATACCATAAATAAGATCAGTATTTATCGTTATAAAATTGGTTCTTAATGCATTTTCCAGCGCATTTATGCCGTCCCCCGCATTATGTGGTGAATTTAAAATTTTAAGCACACCATCATCAAGACTCTGGAGACCGATTGACAACCGATTGACACCAGTCTCCCTTACATGCTCTAAATAATAATACCTAAAATCAAGGGGGTTTCCTTCAAGAGTTATTTCGCAATTTGACGAAAGTGTAAATGCACTTGATATTTTTTGAATGAGATTTGAAATAAGACGAGCATCTAGCAGAGATGCTGTTCCACCTCCGAAATATATAGCATGACATTTTTTGTCTTCTAAGGACAACAAGCCTCTAAAGGAATCAATCTGCTTTTCCAATAAGAGAGCATACTCTTCTAATTTACGACTGCCCTTCTTTATTGTACTTATAAAATAACTGCATGAGTTACATTGGCTGTGACACCAAGGGACTGATATATAGATAGCAAAATGTGATTCTGAATCTACACTTGTACCAGAAAAAACTTCTAAAACGTCAGAGCAACCTGATAAATCGATTTTGTTTATAGGTGGATATAGGTGAAAGCTAAAGTTTGTTGTCATGGCAGATCCTACGCTACTTATCTATGGGACATAGCGAGCACATATCTATCTGCCGTGCATCAAAATCATCCCTAAATTTTTCAAATTCTTTAGAGGCCCAAGATTCAAAAATATGTGTATCCTTAATATTGCCAAAATGAATAATATCATGATCAGAATTACAGAAACATGGCATGACATATCCCATAGAATTTACATTGAACCATGAAAAAGGTAAGTTGCACCTTTCGCTGGAGATACTCAGTGGGCGTAATTCAATTGTGTCACCAAATTTTTTTAATACGGCGTTTGCAAGACAAAGTTCATCACTATTTAAATAAAAATCTTTCTTTGACAACTTGCCGCCTTTTCCTTGAATTTGAAAGTCCCAGTCAATCATGGGCTGAAGGTGCCAAGAATTTATTCCTAAGCTTACAAACAATTCTCCAAGCTTACCTAACTCTCTGACATTTAATTTGTTTACAGAAGTTGCTATTGATATTTTATCGGCAAAATCTTCGGTTAACTCTGAAATGTTACGCAATAAGACATCTGAATCTGTACCCCATCTTATAGCATCTAGCACTTCTTGGTTGAATGAATCTATTGAGACTATCAAGGTATCCAAGCCAGAAGCAAAACACTCTTTGTAATAATACGAATTAACAGTACATCCATTTGATATAAAAGATATATTTTCAAAAATATCCTTTTCATTAGCATAGTGTATCATATTAATAAGATCATGGTTTAGTGTCGGTTCACCAATTCCCTGTAACCTTAATATGCTAAATTTTTCTGAATCAATTGTACATAAATCATCAATAACCTTTTTAAATAACTCAAAAGGTAAATCTTTATTCTTAGACTCATAATTCAAATGAGTACGAACGCATTGACAACATTTTAAGTTACATCTTGAACTGGTCTCAATATGTATATTGCGTGGAAATGGGGGCATCACTTAACTCCTATTATTTAAACTTCACACCAACAATTACGACAAAAACTCTCTATAGAGATTAACTTCAATTCATCAAAGCACTTTGAAGAAACTTTAACGCTAAAGTCTTCACATTTTCCATAGTTTTTACGAAGGTTTTCCCAGTAAATTTGTGGGCATGGATATATTCTTCCTCCGACAATTTGCTTGATATTTGAAAGCCTGCATCGTTCATAAACATCAACTTTATCGATATTGGGTCTTTGGTATATGTCACAGAGTCCACGACCAACTTGTTTTGAAACAATATTAATGTTTGGAATATTTAGCTTTCCGATTTTTGTACATATATTGTCATTCGCTCCAGGGTAGTTTGACAATTCAACACTATTAAATATTACAATATCATCTAAATAATCCATGAGATTACAACCATTTGTAGCAAGTGTATATACCTCTGCAGAAAATAAACCCTTAATATCTCGACATATTTCATGAAAGCCCTCATGGAGTGTAGGCTCCCCCCCACCGGATATCTTTACACGGCTAAAATGGAATTTTTTTAAACACTCAGCATATCGTTCAAATTGCGACAATGAAGTCTTTGTACCACCTTTATATAAATTTATTGACGCTGCACAATACTTACAACGAAGATTACACTCGTAGCTAGGGATAAGTTCAAGAGTTAATTCTAAGCTTTCCAAAATAATATCCGATTTCATAATATAAGTTCATGGATAGACGATTGCCTCATAAGTTTTATCTATGGAAAATTTAATTTTTTCTACATACATGTCGATGCACCCAATTTACTCAAATATTATGGCATATTTTTCCAACCCTCATTTGTGACCATAGCGTTATGGCATTTTCACCGAACAAGGAGATCTATAGTTTCTGCGTATCTCCGTTCTGGCGCAAAATTGTCCATTTTTTTTCACCGAAATATATGCATTGGTCGTAAGAGGAAAATGTTTTCTTTTTAGTCAGATTGTAGTTTATCTACCTTATTATAAAAAGGATTACTTGACAAGGCAATTATTGTTTTTTATGTTCATACTTCTGCATATCATGCGTGAATGTAAAGTTACATAGTTTTTCTGCGGAGCATCCATGATCACAATCGATACCGATTTAGAGCGGCAATTTATAATTATTTTAGGTCGTGGCGAGGTGCCAAAACAATCGCATGGCCTTTATATGAAATGGCTTCGTTATTATCTCGATTTTTGTGCTAAATATCGATTTGAAGCCGGTAGCAGAGATACTCTGCCTCATTTTATAGACAAGCTGCGCGAAAAAAGACAAAGCGAGGCGCAACAGCGTCAAGCATCACACGCCATAACCATATATTACGATATAATTTATGACGGTATGTCCCATAACGATAGCCCACCATCTCGGGTGGTTCATCCTAAAAGAAGAAAAAAAACGAAATCTCCACGAGATATTAATCAACCGTGCGACAAAACTGGTCGACCCAAAAAGAGCGGTAAGAGACTTGGCACGATAGATGTTAAGCGCACTTGTGTAAAAAAAATGGATGGCCGGAGGAAATCGGATTATTACTCAAACGACGACAAGCGCAAGCGACCGGTATGTCGCACCGCCGATTCATCATCGACAGCTCAAAAATATGTAAGCGGAGCATCATGGGAGGCTGAATATGTAAAATTAGCCAATGAAATTAAGGTGAGACATTATTCTCCAAGTACCTTGAAAACGTACAGACAATGGATGGGGAAATTTCAAACATTTGTAAAAAGTAAGCCACCGGAAACGCTTACGACTGATGATGTGAAGAAATTTTTAACATTTTTAGCGGTTGAGAAGGGTGTTGCGGCATCGACACAAAACCAGGCATTTAATGGATTGTTATTTTTCTTTCGCCATGTACTGGGGAAGGAGTTCGGGAAAATTGACGGAGTGGTAAGGGCCAAGAGAAAACCTTATATCCCCGTTGTGTTATCCAGGTCGGAAATTGATGAGATTTTAGTCCATTTGGGACCTCCTTACGATCTTGTTGTGAAGTTACTCTATGGTTGTGGGTTGCGGCTTTTTGAATGCTTAGGTCTTCGGGTTCATTGTTTTAATTTTGATGCCGGTATATTGACCGTGCATGATGGTAAAGGAAAAAAGGATCGAACGGTTCCTATCCCAAAGAAAATTATACCGGAATTGCGCTCGCAAATTAATAGTTTGAAAGATCTGCACGAGAGTGATTTGAAGAAAAAATATGATGGGGTATTTTTAATGAATGCCCTGGAGAAGAAATATAAAAATGCCCCCAAAGAATTTATATGGCAATGGTTTTTCCCGGCAAAGCGGTTGACTTGTATTGATAAAACATATGAGTATAGAAGGTATCATCTTCATAAAACTCATGTGCAAAAAGCCTTGAAGGGAGCAACCAACAAGGCGAGGCTGTGTAAGCGCGTGACTGCCCATACTTTTCGTCACAGTTTCGCAAGTCATTTGCTGCAAGCCAATTATGATATCCGCACCATCCAGGAATTATTGGGGCATAGCGATGTCAGAACTACCATGATTTATACTCATACCGTGCAAAGTGTGACCAAGAAAGAGGCGAAAAGTCCCTTGGATTTTTGATTAAGTTTTTTCAAGTTTAACTCACCGCGATTTTCCTATATTTCAACCAAGGAGGCTTGGGAAACATCCATGGTCAAGACGCCGAAGTCTGAGAAGAAGGGGTCAAGTCTCATTTCACCTTACTTGTCTTAAACAATTCAAAAAATGAAACAAACAGAGAATTGATCATATTTATGCCTGCAGTTCCATTGTCTTGATTTTGTTATTGAGCCCCTCTATTGGAACGTTGGTGATTTTGAGTGGATAATAACTGAGAAGCCCCTTGATACGCTTGAAGAGGGTGAGGTCTAGTGAACAACGTTGTTTGATGCCGGAAGTCAGCGCATCAAATCACCATTGTAGGAAAAATGAATTCGCCTGGACCTTAGTGCGCTGCTCTCAAAATAGCCGAAGCTGTTCTTTCATGGCATGCATGGTGAACAAAGGCTGATTGGCCTTCAGCAATGTATCTAGCTTATGCTTTTTTTCATCACTCAACGCATGGTAATTTTGCAACAAAAGAAAGCGACTTCCTTTCAAAATATTCTTTCCATCCTCTTCGAGCTCTCGGCGAAGTGAATCAATTTTTCTATTCAGCAGGCCATAACATGATAGCGGTCAAAAACAAGAGGGATTGTTGGCAGGTGCTCCTTAACAGTGCTTGAGAAACTTGCCCTCATAATCATGTATACTGTCTTGAGTTTTTTAGCCTTTTTTATTAAGAACTTTAGAAACGGTCTGATGGACTCTTTGCTGGTATCTTCCACTACATGGAATATCCTGCCGATTTGCATCTCAACAAACATAGTCCTATATTTTAACCATTTTGATGCTGAATGCGTCCATGCCGAAGTGCCTGACGTCGGAGAGGTCAATAGTGCGATATTTTGGAGCGAGATATGACTTATGGATATTCTTAACCAGATCTCAACTCACCCGGAGATATTCAGCAATTGAGCGGATAGTACTAAAATGAAGCGGGTCGAGTATGATTTGAGCAAAGGATCGTGTATGGCGTGTATTCCCCTCCGCAAAAGGAAGGCTTGGTCACCACAAATGATTGTATTCTTGACATTGAATACGGTGCATAATCACCCTAAGAAGCTCTTACATCCTATCTATGGGAGGCATTCGGAAACATCTACATTTTTGTCCTTTGAGAATTATTTCTTTGTGGCTACACTTTGGGCAAGGTATAAACAGATCGCTTATCTCAACGCGAAAAATGAGAGCATTCCCCAGAAATTCGGTACGATGATACGTTACACCTTTAATACCGATGGAATGATAGAGAATTGATTGTAAATAGCTGAGGCCTCTTGGCGGTGTTTGTTTTTGTCATCAAACACAATGTCTCATGCCATGTCATTTTGCCACTCATAATACCGGGGCCGAGTACGCGTTTGCAGGATGCACCACACTTATGAAGTATTTATATTTGATCCGGTGAGCGGGTATAAACACAATATGAAATACAAACGTGTATTATTTGCCGGTCCCATATTCTTCTCTTTGATGGCCGGGTTGGCCGGAGCTCATTGTGAGATCCCCTGTGGGATATAATGATGACGAGGCAAGAATCAAGCAGCTCTTGGAACATGTAACCACCATTGAGATGTCGATGAATCAAATTGTTATGCTGGAAAAAAATAGAGCATCACAATCCCAATCAGCTAGTGCGCTGGGTGATAAATAAGGAAAAACATGCTGATGAGTTGCAAGAAATCGTCGCCCAATATTTCATGACCCAGAGGATAAAGCCGCAGGCCGCAAGTTATGACCAGAAAATATAATTGCTCCATGAGATGTTGGTATTTGGCATGAAACATAAACAGATCACGGATCTCAACAACTTGGAACAACTCAAAAAAAGGATTACTGAGTTTAATACTCTCTATTTTAAAAAATAACCTAAGGGGGTGAAAATTAATATAAGTCATTGGAATTCGCGCTCTATTTTAGGTCATATTTAGTCGATCCCATTGAAACAAACCGCAAAACTAGCAGAGCTAATTTGAGGATTTGGCAATTGAGGAGCGGCTAAATATGGCCTGAAGCAGGAATGCGAAAACGATGAGTTATTTTTTTCCAACCCCTAAGAGCCACTTGTACAACGAGGTGAAGAGCATGACCAAGGATATATCAACAAAGAAACCAGATGCGCAACGGATGGCGGTTTTGCGCGCTTTGCCTCTTGATATCAAACAGCAGATTACCGGTGAGGAGGCGGAGGCATTTTTGTTCAATAAACCATTGCCCGACTCCTTACTCGAAAAGCTCAAGGATTATCTGGAGCCGGAGGATGAACGGTAGTGAGCCGGGTATGGAGCAGAGGAGTACATTATCAGTTGGAGATAACCGTTTAGTTGTAGTGGTGAGCGGTTATCGTTTTTAAGTCATAAAAATAATCTGCTCTAGCAGATCAGCAAAGAAAGGTCCGGAGAATGAAAAAACGGCTTCGCAAGAAACTTCGCCGGGGCGAATTCTCAGTGGTGGTAGTCCCCATCGCATTTCGCATGCGCGAGATTCCCCAAGAAATGCAAAACAACCTCCTGGATCGCTTTATCAAGGAGGCCATCGAGGCCAATGACCTGCAGTTCGGTGGCGGCGGTCATTTGCGGTGGGCGGGCTTTGCTGAACCGCAAGCATGGCCCGGTTCCATTTCCAGCCAACAACGAGCAGCCATTGCGTCTTGGTTGGAAGCGGAACAGGATATCGTGCAGCATTATGTTGGCGAAATAACCCTTGATTCAAAGGTGGAGTCCGGCAACGACCCGGACTATCCGCGTTCGCAACTGGACAGGATCTAGCACCTAGGCGACGCTGGTTAATCCCATAATGGGGAAAATACGTATCATCTAGTAGTTAGGTCAATGAGTTGTTCTCCGGAAGTAGAAGCCTTTTAGCCTCCAAGAGGGCCGTGTAGATATCAGGGTGATAAGAAATCGCTTTCTGCCGGGCCAGCCGGGAGGAAAAAAATACTGGTGAACGAAAGAAAACAAACCTCAGTTTCAACCCCCACTGTCGCCTCCGGCGACGATACCTGTGGCGTCATTATCACTAGTCCCGCGCAAAACGCTCACCATACGTTTGTTCAAAATCGTCAAAGTGGGTCAGAAGTAAGCAATACAGAGGTGAGTCCGTCGGTTTACGCGGGTGATAAACTGTGAGGTTATGTTTTGGCATGGAGCAGGATATCCCATGGGGATAACAGTGCATATTTCAAGCCAACGCTATTACAACCAGGTAAATTAACACGTGAAGACGACCAAAGATTTGGGCCTTGGTTTTAACGGATACCATCAAGGGGCAATGTTGTTGATTTATACAAATACGCTGCCGTTGGATGAGTCCAGTTTTGACATTAATATCCAACTTTGGCTATTGCTACCCTTCAAGGATACTTCCAAAAAAGAAACCGGCGTGTCAGCCGAAAAATAGCTGCCGCCGGTTGCAATATTTCCAAGCCCTTGAATTTACTCTACCCCAACCAGAATCACAAAAAATTCATATAATAATGCATCTTGCTGGTTTTGTATTGATAGCTCCAGGTATTTCCCAGCAGCAAACCATGATTATAGAGATAATATACTGTTTCCTGCTTAACAGTGCCGACAGAATCATCGAGGGAATAGACCACCTTGACCACCACCTTCTTGGGGGTGGAGAAATTCAAAGGAGCTGAACTGGCCTCCACCGAATCGATACTTAATTTGGCATCGAGAACGGACTGCACCGCCTCATTATCCCCAGCTTTTACAGCCTCCTTCATCCGCTCGACCTCGGTGGGATAATATTCACTCATCAATTGCATCTCCAGGTTTTTCATCAAAACCTGATCATCGATTTTGTCACTAAAACTAAGCAGTCTTGCGCCAAAAATCGCGGTCACCGCAAGAAGAGCGGCAATTGCACGCCAACCCGAGAATTCAAAATTATACTCCCCCATCCACTTCCTCCTGAATTTTACTATTTCCCTTCCCGACGATAACATTTATTACCGTCTCATGATCCTCAGAATGAACTATATCAACGGCTGGATTATTGACAACCTCGTCAAGCGTATATCCAAGAATAGTCTTGGTGGCCTTATTGGCATAGAGAATCAGCCCATCAAAGTCATTAAGGTGAATCATATCAGTGGAGGTGTATGCAATGTCCAAAAATTATTTTTCAGCTGTAATATTTGTCACGACCCAACACCTCGTTATTGCCCCTGCCCAACCTAAAGGGAGTAGCCTATGAGTAAATTTTTCTAGATGGAAAAAACGTTAAAGATAAGTATAGCAAGGCATTATACAAAGTCATCCACATTAATGCGAATTGACCCTTTGTGCGATACCAGAAAATCACCTTAAACAGCCGCGATTATAGGAACTACGAAGTTTCCTTTAACATATCAACCACAAGCCGGTAAGCCAATGCCACAGCGGGGAAACAGACTTTCTGGGGAATATCAGACCCCATGAACTGCGTGACCCCTGCCTCGGTGGTCAAATCCATGCCGGTCATTTCACGACAGTTGATGGTGCCCATCTCAGCTTCAAAGCGATTCCGAAACTCTCGTGATACCGCTAATTCCTGAAGCACTTCGTCCATCTTGGCGACCCGATTACGCTTGAGGCCGATAGCCATCACCGCCCCGACCACCGCCCCGCAAACAGCCCCGGAGTTGCCAAGCCCACCGGCGAACCCGAAGGAGATCCGGTGAAGGAGTTCCTTATCAATATCAAGTTGAAATTCCTCGCACACGGCAAGGAGAACAGCCTCCGATCAAGCAGAGCCTTGCGCCATGATTTCCGTGGCCCGGTTCTTCACCATGAGCTTCACCTCAATCTAATTTTCTGGATTTGTGGATAAACCAGCAAAAGGAATATTAACCACACAGCCTCCAAGTCTTTTAAGGATATACCCCTCAAAAAATATATTCCAGACGAAAATACGTCACTCTATTTCGAACCGAATTTCTTCAAGCTGATTGTTCTTTGACAGGTATCTGTGCTGAGGTGTTATTACAGTAAACCGGTATTGTTTTCTCCGATCAAATCGCTATTTTCCATCAAAACTTCCTGTTTGACTTATAGCTATATTTCCCATATTCTTTTTTTTGTTTTTCTGCTCACTCCTCTGTTGTGTGAGTTTGAGCAGCAATATAAACAAGTGTGGTTTGAGCAAAGTTTGAGCCAAACCGTAACCAAAGAATGAAAACAGATGAAGACTGCAGTTGTCTTGCTCGTCTATTTTCGAATAAACTTATTTTCTTTTACTCATATTCCATTCTCATGCGAAATCGTTACCCAACCATATATTGAAAGAATCGTCTGATAGGCTGTCCGGTCAGGACAGTATTTTTTTTAACAGGCGCTGATCTTTATTTCCCCCATTCTGACCGACCGTCGCTCTCAAGCCGATGAGTTAGATGAATCTTCCGGGAATCAGGTCTACTCCGCCTATCACTTCAGGCGATACGATCAACCTGATATCAACCACGGAGGTTCCCCAATGATTGAAGTTCCCCCCGCAGCATCCAAAAGCATTGCCTGTAACATTCATGACCATGAAAACCATCTTCCAGCCGAAATCATCATAAGGGACGCGGAAAAAAATAAATCCCCCACCTTGCCTGCCTTTTCACCCTACTTCGTTGTCGGGGCAACAGTTACATAGCGCTACAACGAGCCCGTTACCCCTCCTGTAAACGGTTAAAAATTCTACGTAATCTTAAAATACTTGTTTTTTCCGAGTTCCTAACAAATACAGAGATCGGGCCAAAAAACCATAAACCAACGGGCTCATAGATTGAGATCAATTTTAACCCACGGAAAAGAGCCTCTTGATTTCGTGACCAAATTTCGAACAATCATCCTGATCTGCATCGGGTGATTAATTACACTCAAACAAAATATTTCTTATGAAAATTCAAGCAAGTAAAAAAATTATTAGGATTATGGAATCCTTGGAAAGAAGTGGTGGTCCGGCAGGCTTGGCAGTGACCAACGCACAACAGATTATAAAAAAACTACAACTCGGTGAGATGGACGATTCGTCATCAAAGGAAAAACAGACCAGACACGGAGAAAACCGGATCCGAAACTGCGTTAAATTCAATCTGGCCAACGGTTACAGACTGATCACCATCAAAGATCACGAGACCATCAGGCTCGTCTTTATGGGAAACCATGATGACTGCGACAGATGGCTAGAAAATAATAGAGGTCTGGAAATTGCGCCGGATGAGAATGAAGTCGACTTTTCCCCGGATATCATAACGAACGAGACCCTTACACCTGCCGCCCAAAATCCTGATCCCGTCCCCCCGGAAGATGATTATGAAACGGAATTGTTGACCAGGGTCAACGATAGCATTCTCCGACAGATATTCTTTAATCCCGCCGGAACCAACAAACAGAAATCGTCCGGCAATCGATCCTCTTTAGTTCCCAACCATGACAGGGACGAGGAAACATCAAAACATCAAATTTATTGACGGGCGACCTCACCGATTTCCCACCAGCTGCCATCCGGGCTTCCTGGTCACCCGTCATTTGAAAGCAGAGTATTGCAAGGAGAAAATATGGATATTCATCGGTTGGAAGTCTTCTGCAAAGTTGTCGAATTGCAAAGCTTTACCAGGGCAGGAGAAGAAATCTATTTATCCCAATCCACGGTAAGCGAACATATCCGCAGTCTGGAGACAATTCTTGAGGAAAAACTGGTGGATCGCCTGAACCGTAAGGTTTTGCCGACACCGGTGGGTAGAATCCTCTATGGTTATGCCAAGGAGATCCTGAGAATGCGGCTGAATGCCATTCAGGCGATCACGGCTTTTCGCGGCCGAGTTGCCGGTCTAATTCCTCTGGGAGCATCTACTATCCCAGGCACCTATTACCTGCCGGAATATATCGGTACTTTTCGAGAGCAGCATCCAGATATCCGAGTGAATCTGAATATTGCAAGTTCCCGAACAATTGCCGACGAGGTCCTTGCAGGCGAATGCGAGGCCGGTATGATTGGCGCTAAGTGGAATGATTACAGCCTTGACTGGCAGGAAATATTCATGGACGAGCTGATCCTCTGTGTCCATTCCGGCCATCCCTGGAGGCACCGAGAGGAGATCGACATCAAGGAATTGGCAAAAGAGCCGTTTATCCTGCGAGAGCGCGGGTCTGGAACCAGAAAAGTCATGATGGATTTTTTAGCTGATCATGGTTTCAAGATCGACAAACTGCAAGTGGCGGCTGAAATGAATTCTACCGAAACCATTCGCCGGAGCATAAAGGCGGGTATCGGCATTTCCATTCTTTCCAGGCAAGCCGTACTGGAAGATCTTGCCAACGGCTCCCTCTCCGTTGTCCCGATCAAAGGAATCCAATTTTACAGGCCCTTCTATCTCATCACCGCAAAAAAGAGGGAACTTTCTCCAGGCTGTTCTCTCTTTCTCGATCATCTGAGAATCACTCCGGCCATGTATCCCTGACCGGAAAGGTGCAAAGGAAAAACAAAGATCGACAGTCCTTCGTCTTTTGTCTGCTCCATCTCGGCTTCTTTGTCAAATCGTTGCCGTCGATCCAAATCCGGTATGAGGATTCATATTATCTATTTGCTTTGACCTTCTGTTTCACTTAAAGATTACTGCATGATACAAACCATGGCTCATCTCCGGCACCAAAAGGTGCTTAACAGGTGAGACGTCAATTAGCAAACATGATATCCAGTTACCGGGGGCGGCAGATCCAACCCCGGATGACACCCAATACAGAGAAAGGAGAACTCAATGAAAAATATCGTGATTCTCGGGGCTGGCACCGGCGGCACCATGATGGCCAACAAACTGCGCAGAGAACTGGACCGTGGTGAATGGAACATAACCGTCATCGACCGGAACAATCAGCATGTGTATCAACCGGGTCTTCTTTTTGTGCCGTTCCAGATGCTGAAGCCATCGGAAATCGTCAAATCAAGAACTGAATTCCTCCCAACCGGAGTTGATTTCGTTATCGACGAAATCGCCCGAATAGACACGGCTGCCAACACTGTTCATACGGTTGGGAAGAAAAAATTCCCTTACGATGTCCTGGTCATCGCCACCGGTTGTCGTCTGGCACCTGAGGAGATCCCGGGAATGGTCGAAGGGATGCAGAACAATGTTCATGATTTCTACACGATAGAGGGTGCCAAGCGATTAAGCAAGGCCATGGACCATTTTGAGGGCGGCAAAATTGTAATGCATATCAGCGAAATGCCTTTCAAATGCCCGGTAGCGCCCATTGAATTTGTTTTCCTGGCCGACTGGTATTTCCAGGAAAGAGGGATTCGGGACAAGGTGGAAATTGAATTTGTCACCCCCCTTGGCGGCATGTTCACCAAACCAGTGGCAACCAGGGTCTTTTCTTCAGCGGCTGAAGAAAAAGGCATCAATATCACCACGGATTTCGCCATCACTGATGTCCTGACCGAGAGCAACGAGATTGAGTCAGCCGATGGCAAACGAGTCAAATATGATCTACTGGTAACCATTCCGCCCAATATGGGATCCCAATTCCTATTTGATTCGGGTGTGACTGACGAATTGTGCTGGATGAATACGGACAAGCATAAACTCAAGGCTGTCAATCATGACAACATTTATGTTCTGGGTGATGCCACCAATGTCCCGACCTCCAAGGCCGGTTCCGTGACCCATTTCGAGTCGGAGATTCTTTGTGAAAATATCCTGGCGGAAATCGAGGGCAAAAGTGCTAATGCCGATTTTGACGGTCACTCCAACTGCTTCATCGAGTCTGGTTTCAAGAAAGCCTATCTCATCGACTTCAATTATGAACAGGAACCGCTGATAGGCAAATTTCCACTCCCGGCTGTCGGTCCATTTGACCTGCTCGGTGATACGGAAATCAACCATATGGGCAAACTGATGTTCAAATGGACATACTGGAATGTCTTACTCAAGGGCACGGAAATCCCGGTTGTCGGTCCGGGGATGTCCATGCTTGGGAAAAAGGCTATCTGATATATTTATCTGTTGATTTATGGTTTCTTTGGCCCGACCTCTGCGTTATGCGATAAGAAATAACCCTGAAATATCAAATACATGGCTTGGTTATTTTTTTACACCTGGATCTCAAACCAAAATCTTCATAAATCAACAGGCTCATTAATGAGTCATAACATACCCAATAATTTAATGAACTGCGGATAATATACTGTGCCAAATTAATTATCCCTACTTCGTCATCCCTGCTGATACAGACTGAATTGTCTACGCTGAATCCCGAGGTATGACGCCATTTTATAATCATCGCTATGAATTCATCATCGATTAACTCCTTTCGCTTTAGCATGGTCAATACATTGGCCAGGAACAATGCCGATAACGACTTGATACTTATTCGCGGCATGACATGGAAGATACCGTTTCGACGAAATAGCCCGTCGGCAACAATGGAATGGATATGTAGATGCCACTTGGCGTAATCTCCAAATGTTTGAATGGTCATCACCGCTCCACATATACCATCCTCAACCCCCAGGGCTGTGCTAAAGAAGGTAAGCAGACTATCCGCCGCACATTTTGAGAGATCTGAAAGCAATTCTCGATTGAAGAGAAAAAACTTCCTGAGTATTATTGGAA
>JAOTSI010000364.1 GCA_029865005.1 Desulfobulbaceae bacterium | reverse complement strand
AGATTCTCAAAAATGGAGATTTGAGCGGAGAGCCGTTGTGGCGTCTCCCACTGGGGCCTGAGTATACTAAACAACTCAAGTCGGAAGTTGCGGATTTAAAAAATGTGGGAGGTCCTGCAGCTGGCACCATAACTGCTGCTTGTTATCTTCAGGAATTTGTAGATGAAAAACCCTGGGCCCATCTGGATATCGCGGGTACTGCTTGGGATTTTACCGAAAAATCATATATTCCCAAGGGCCCATCTGGCATTGCGGTACGTACCCTGGTGAATGTGGTGCGTAACTGGCAAGCTTTAGATTAATAACCAAAATGCTTGAGGTCCATGTTCATCGTTTGGGCCTCTGAAGTAATAAATGGTACCTGGTTACCTGGTTTGTACTAGCTAATTTAATACAGTGTCAGATAGTAAGTGGTTACAGGTGGATCAGATTTATGCAGTTGTCGCTGCTCGCTATAGTTATAGTAGTCATCTATGTGGGCAGGGGCGATCGCATGGAGAGGAGGGGCCGGTGACCACTTCCCGAGACTTTTGATTTGCTTTGTCGGCTTTTTTATCCCGGGTAATCACAGAGGCACTCATGTTAAAAGCAAGGCTGATTCTGGTAACCAGTTGTTTGATTGTCGTTTCATGTGGAATTATAGCATTATGGTTAATGCTTGCTGGTAGAGGTAGTAGTGATTGGCCTTCTGTGGCTGGAGTGATTGTTTCATCATCCATTGGGGATCACAATAATTATCACATGGGAAAAAAGACCACTACCCATTACCCTCTGGTTCTCTATCGCTATAAGGTGGCTAGTGAATTATTTAAAGGGAAACGAGTAACTTTACATGACGACTCTGGAAACATGGGAGAGGCAAGAAAAATTTCCAAGAGATATGCACCGGGAATGGAGGTAATCGTTTATTACGATCCTGGCAATCCCCATAAAAGTGTTCTGGAACCAGGGTTTAATCGAGGGTATTTGTTTAATTTTCTATTTGTTGTCAGTGTTTTTTTTGGCGGTATAGCAATCTGGATTTTGAGAATTTCGAACCGAGAGCAGAAAAGGGTATGGTAGACTCTGAGATAGAATAATTTATTTTTCCCGAGAAGGTCATTTTTCATTATCGGGGGGTGGAATTAGACTGATAACCGACCAGCCAGAGTCCGGGACCATTGAACGTTCGGCGGTGAAGATATGGAGTCGATCTTTCGGATCCAAAGTAAAGAGAAGAATAGCTTTATTATTATGTTGTTCGCGATAGTTTTTAAATCCAAAGGTAGTTGTCAACTTGGTTGTTCGTATTTCCCCGCCGCTGTTTAAAATCGAAATAAGTGTTATATAATCAAATTCATGACCAAAAAGAGTCTGGCCTCGTCTTTTGGTTATATGTTTGAGTTGATCGGAATTTTCATTTCCTGGTTTGGTTTTGATCACGAATACGTTATTGGCACCCAACTCCATTCGATAATGCATAATGGCGGCGGTATTAACATTAGTTTTAGGCGCAAGGGCCAGCATTCGTCCAATACCCACCAAGTCCAAATGTCGATCAGCATGTTCTGACATGGGATTACCAAAATAGATTGGTAATCCTGCAAGTTTTGCTTTGGCCGTTTTTTCCCAGTCTGTGTCCGCTAGTAATACCCGCAAGCCATTTTGTTCCAATACTTTCCCGATAGCTATGGCCAAATGATTGGCTCCGATGATTAGAAACCCTTTGGGTTCTGGCTCGGCCACGCCCAGTCGTTTAGCGATAAACCCGGCAGTGGTTGCCTGTAGAAGAACTGTACCGGTTATAATAGTAAAGGTTAAAGGCACTAATAGGTGGGCATCGTTAACTCCGTGATTCTCCAACTGGATGGCAAATAGTGCCGAGACCGCAGCGGCCACTATTCCCCTGGGTGCGATCCAAGCCAGCATATGACGTTCCGGCCAAGTGAGGGAGGAGCGATAACAGGAAACCATGATATTTAAGGGGCGTGCAACAAATTGAATAGCCAGCAAAATAAATAAAGCTTTAAGACCCAACTCTTGAAACTCAGCAAAGTCCATCCTGGCAGCCAACATAATGAAGAGTACGGAGATGAGTAGAATACTAAGGCTTTCCTTAAAGTCGAGTATTTCTTCAATATCGACTCCTTCCATATTTGTTAGCAAGATTCCCATAACAGTTACACACACCAGCCCTGATTCATGGGCAACTATATTGGAGAGAGTAAATGCGCCGAAAACTATTGCTAGGGTAGATATATTATGGAGATATTCTGGGAGGAGGTGGTTTTTAAGTAGTAATCCGAAAAGGTAGCCAGTGGCGGAACCAATCAAAATTCCGGCACTTACGATAAGACCGAAAGTTAGCATTGTATGGCCTAGAGCTTCTTGTCCACCGCCTGCGATAATAAATTCATAAACTAAAACAGCCAGAGAAGCTCCGATTGGATCTATAACGATACCTTCCCAGCGTAAAATATTTGCAATTTTGGCGATAGGTCGCACGGTTCGAAGAATGGGCACGATGACAGTGGGGCCGGTTACCACGCTAATAGCTCCGAATAACAGGGAAAGGTTCCAGGACAACCCTATGGCCCAATGGGTAACCAGGGTGGTGATGCAAAGGGTAATGAGCATGCCGTATGAAACCATGTTCCAGACCACCCGTCCCATTCCTTTTATTTCCCGGAATTTCAAGGTCAAGCTTCCTTCAAACAATATCACTGCAACGGAGAGGGAAACAAAAGGAAAGAGAAGGTCACCCAGAAGAAGATCTGGTTGTAGAATTCCAAAGACTGGTCCTGCCAATATACCGGAAAGAAGTAAGAAGATTATAGCAGGTAGTTTGACTTTCCAGGCAATCCATTGGCAAATACAGCCGAGTACGATGATTGCGGTAAGCGCAATGGTGATTGATTCATTCATTTAAAGAAATATACGACTCGGTTTATTTTACCTGGTCACAGGGTTCGTAACCAACTGATTTAATAAAGTGCTAACGTGTAAGTGGTCACAGGTGGTTCAGGTTTATGTAGTTGCTGCTGCTCGCTATAGACCTTCTATGGGGGCAGGGGTAACCCCATGAAGATGAGGTGCCTGTGACCACTTACGGTTTATTAGTGTTGATATTTTTACTGCGCAGCAGATATCCGACTTGAGAGTTTAATTTAATTTAATTAACTAATATTTATGGTGATCCGGCGAGAAAGTCAATGGAAAAAACACTTATTATTATCTTTATGGGGGAGTGATTCGGCGGGGGAGTGGGCTAAAGCGAAAACAGTTTATTTGTATGTTTTTTTAGGGAGATGCCTCCTGTCGGTGTGTTAAATCAGCTAGTTGCAAGCCTGTTGCCAGTTACGTTTATCGAGTTTTTGTGAACTATGCTAATATTTGTTTTTCTTGTGGTATAATTTTTAAAATTCGTAATATATCATGAATATATTTATCTAGGGCAATTCTATGTATTTTTTTGGTAAATTTATTGTAGTTTATTTGTTTTTACTTATCTTAATCTTAGGGCAATTTACTGTCGAGTGCTGGGCAAGTGAAACAAGGGGAAGCGGGCAGGGGGTAATGAGGCGAGTACTTTGGACAGTAGCAGCATACCATATTACACCAACTGCTAAGTGGGGAGAAGATCAAGCTAACGAAATGATTTTTAAGCCTTTGGATATTACCCCTTCAAGTATATACTTTGATGACCGTTCTTGTCATGGGGTGACGTTTCACTATCAAGTTGTTGATACGGTAGACTATTTTAATGAAAAATATCAAACTTTCCCTCAGTCGCTTAACATAAAAGATAAAACCATAAAGGTGATAACTACTAATTGTCAACTTGATGGTTTTTCAGAATATATTCGTTTGGGAGACAGAAGGTTAATCGTTACGATTAATGGTGTTCTATTTATTTTTAACCCAAAATTATCCTATTAGATTGTAAGTTTATCGTTGTTTTGAAAAAGGAAATGAAAAATGCGACTAACAATTTATAGTTTGTTATCTATATTACTTATTGCATCATTACTAATCTTACCAAAACAAGTAACTGCCAATAACTATCAGCAAAATTATGTTACCCCGTTTAATTATTTACCCACCCAATTACCGGCTAGATTCTCTGTAGATGGCAAATTTGTATGGCATGGAAGACCATTAAAAGCGGTTGTTTTTGATCCCACTCCTCCTACCACCCTGCGTCGTGTGCCATCTTCGGTCGCAGTTATGGCCCTTGAGAAAATTACATCCACGTCTTTTTCCATCACCTATCTTCCAGCGGGTAGTACTGATATATGGGGTGAGCCGTGCTATTCATTTCCTTTATATGCGAAAACCGCTTTTGAAGCCGCAGCTAATGTCTGGGCCAATATACTTGATAGTTCAGTTCCTGTGACCATTCAAGCTTGCTGGGCGAATCTGGGGGCCACATCTATATTGGGATATTCTGGCTCCCCCAGTGTTCGTGACTTTCCGTCTGCTCCAAGGAGTAATACATGGTATGCACAATCCTTGGGTAACGCCATAGCTGGCTATGATTTATACCCATTATCTTCAGATATGGCTGTTACCTTTAACAGTCTTTTCAATTGGTATTATGGCACAGATGGTAATGTTGGCTCTTCGCTATTTCGTATGGGTAAACTCGGTTACTCAAACAAAAAAGGCTTTACCCAAATAAGTTGCAGAATGCTTGAAGTCAACAAGTAGCATGGAGAGGAAGAGCCAGCAAGGCCAAGCCCTA
>JAOTSI010000063.1 GCA_029865005.1 Desulfobulbaceae bacterium | reverse complement strand
CTTCTATCACCTACCTGGACTCTCAGTTTCTGCCTCCATAACCGGAGTGGAGATAGAAATGGATTCTTTGCGCTCCCTGGTAAACGGCGGAATCGGCGTTATAACGCCGGACAATACTAACCACAACATATCAGATAACAAGCAATTCTCTCTTTATTCCGGCTTACAAGAAGCACAAGCTGAAGACGCCCTCAAAATCACCTTGAGCTCAGAAGAAGTTGACGCCATAACCGAAAAAATGAAAATAAAATATCATGGCATTACCATCGGGAAGATAATTAAGGCCGACTTCGCACCCGGATTTCACCATACCATCGGCCAAGCCGTGGTTCGCGAGGACTCACGCCATCTCTTCAGAGAAAATACTCTTATTCACCTGGTCAAACCACGCCTGGGAATAACTGCAATTGAAAACCCAGAGACCCTTGTCAGTGGACCCTACCTTGAGATCATACCGGGAAAAGGAAAAATAAAAACCAACTTCACCATATCACTCTCAAGCACCCCCCATCTCTCTGATCAAGGTTTACATATTACTCTAGTCGCACCTCGACTTGGTCATCTACGTCCCTCCAGCCCGGTTTACTATCGACAAGTCCAAATTGGGGAGGTAACCGGCTACTCCCTTGCTCCTCAAGGACAATCGGTATTAATCGAACTCTATATCCCTAAAAAATTCGCTGAAATTATACATTCTGGCTCCAAATTTTGGTTAACCAGCGGAATTCAAATAACAGGTGGACTATTCAGCGAATTCCAGGTAAGTGCAGAATCAATGGAATCTTTACTTAAAGGAGGCGTGGGCGTTGCCACCCCTGATGATAAACATATGGGTCGATCCGCCATAAACAAAGACACATTCCCACTTAACCCACAAGTAGATCCAAAATGGCTTAACTGGTCTCCCAGCCTTCCGCTAACCTATTAATATTAAAATTAATAGACGATAACTAAAAATCAAATTTAATCAAAAGGAAGATGAAGTGAGAGAAAATATAATATTCACAATTTTCATCCTTAGTATCCTATTTTTTAATAGCTCGACCTATGCGGACCAATGTGATGATGTCAATACTCTTGCTATCAAATGCACTGAAGAGGCGGAAGCAGCTAAATCCCAAGGCAATTATCTTCGTGCCGCAACACTCTACGACCAAGCAGCCGAATATTTCAAGTCCATCACCCTACTGACCGACTGCACAAATCTTAATATTTCAGAGAGCGCTTTGCAAAATACTGAGTCTGCCCAAAAAGGGGCAGACTCATACCGTGACTACGCAAGAAACATTCAAACAATAGACAGATACAACCAAGCTAGGGAAACTTTCCTCAATGGTAAACAACATGAGAACAATAGAGAGTATGAGAAAGCACTCAAAGAGATAGAAAAAGCCGCAGATATTTGGAAAAATATTGCGGCAACTTCACCTCAAACCAAAAACGGTGCTCTAGCAAAAGAAGCGGCGACCAACGCCAATGAAACAATAACTCAAATCCTAGAAATCCAACAACGCAATCAAAACAATAAACGACACCACTAAAAATATAACATATCACTTACTCTTCATACTATTTACCTTGCCCCCCGAAGTCACAGCTATACCGCATGCACTGCGGGATAACACTTTTCAAATAGCCCATAGGGAGTGCTTTTTGTTGCCTTGTTTGATGAAATATGATAAAGTGACAACTTTTATTTATTCCCTGTTATCTTTTATCGATTTATGCAAGAGTCGATCATAGCAAACTGTAAGGATATATCCCCGATAATCTAGACACAATATTTTGCCATTCTTTATATACTTTGAAACTAGGCTGCAAAATAACTCTGCCTATTTTACAACAATGGCAAAATGTGTGCCTTGGATAGCGGGACGATTAAGCGGGCCATATACGATTACAACCACATAAGCTTCTAAGCCATCCGTACCATTTCTAAGTGATCGTAAAAAGTCGATGCTACTCTCGGAAACGTTCTACAATAAAAAAGGTAAATATGAAGACAAAAATTTTAGTCGCCAACCGAGGCGAAATCGCCATACGTATTATCCGCTCTATTCAAGAACTAAATTACGATGCCGTTGCAATCTACGAAACACCAGACCGCGACTCCCGTCACATTAGAATTGCCAATGAAGCGGTTTGGATCGGTAACGGACCGCGATGCGACTATCTTGACATTGCCAAAGTGATCAAAGCTGCCAAATCAACCGGCTGTGCCGCTATCCATCCCGGTTATGGATTTCTTGCTGAAAATCCATTGCTAGCCAAAGCGTGTGAAGAAGCGGGGATCATTTTTATTGGGCCGTCTTCAGGCACCATTGAACGACTCGGTAACAAAGTAACCGCAAGAAGAATCATGGCTGAAGCCGGAATCCCGATGGTTCCCGGCACTCAGAATCTTAAGGCTGGTGACGCCGGTTCTGATGAAGCCCTTGAATTCGGAGAAAAATACGGCTACCCCATTATGCTGAAGGCTACTGCAGGTGGTGGTGGACGAGGCATACGCCGAATCGAAAACAAAGAAGAATTACGTGAACAATATGTCATTGCTCGCTCCGAAGCAAAAGCAGCCTTTAACGATGATTCCGTTTATGTAGAAAAAGTCGTTGTACAGCCTAAACATATTGAAGTGCAAATTATTGCAGACAAAGACGGTAAGACCGTTCACCTTGGTACCAGAGACTGTTCCATTCAGCGCCGTAACCAAAAACTGGTGGAAATAGCTCCAGCTTTCAGCCTGTCCGATGAGCTAAACGAAGAAATTTGTCAAGCCGCCGTAAAGTCAGCAAAAGCTGCAAATTATTTTAATGCTGGTACGGTAGAATTCTTATTAGACAGTGACAACAAATACTACTTCATGGAGATCAACACCCGGTTACAGGTTGAACATACAGTAACCGAAATGATCACCGGTATCGATATCGTACGTACCCAAATTAAACTTGCTCTTGGCAAAGAACTTCTTTTCGGGCAAGAAGACGTCAACCTGCGAGGCCATGCCATTGAGCTGCGCATCAACGCAGAAGACCCACAAAACAATTTCATGCCCGAGGGCGGTAAAACTATCAATGTATATCAATCTCCCGGTGGTTACGGTGTCCGCCTCGACGGATTTTGCTATCAAGGCTACACTATACCTGAAGTTTATGATTCACTTTTAGTCAAACTCACGGCTCAAGGATGGTCATGGAATGAGACAGTTGATCGTCTCAAAAGATGCCTGAAAAACTTCGTAATAGCCGGACCCAAAACCACCATTCCTTTTTACTTAAGCTTAGTGGATGATCAAGATTTTAGGGACGGTAATTTCGACACTTCATTTTTGGAAACCCACGAACATATTCTCAAATACGATGAGCCCAAAAACGAGGTGGATAAGCTTGCTAGGCTTATTGCTGAGATTCATCACAAAAAACAAAATACCTACGCGGCTTGATATTAAAACAATTTCATTGAATTCACCGTACCGGTTGACAAGACGACACAATAAGGACTTCAAATGGCTAGAATAACCAAAGATATGGGTGTATCAAAGACCCTCGATACGCTTCGCAATAGTGACGGATATTTTATTACCAACACCGCTAGAGATATGTCTCAATCCGATTATAAAAATCGGATTTTGTTGGACACCGATTTAAAAGCAGCCGAGGCTCGTGAAAAAGCTGGTTATTTCTCCCTGGAAATTACCGGTGGCGCTTCCGTTCATGTGGATATTCTTCGCAAACAGGTCGACCCATTCCTCAAGTTGGAACTTTTACGGGAAAAAATGCCCAATACCATGTTCCAGACCCTCTGTCGTGGAGTTAACCTCTTTGGCTACCGTCCTTACCCTCAGAATGTCATCCGGCTCACTGTAAAGGAATTTGCCAAATACGTAGATGTCTGGCGGACCTTCGACTTCATGAACCACATTCCCAATATGCAGGCTGTATTCGAAGAAGTTGCCAAAGCCGGAAAAATCAATGAACCATGTATCTGTTTTTCCACTGGTCCGGAACATACCAATGAGTATTACGTTTCTAAAGTTCAAGATATTTTAGATGTTACTGGTAATGATATTATTCTGTGCATTAAAAACCACGGTGGCCTCGGCACTCCCAGACGTATAGGTGAGTTAGTCGATGCCATTAAACAGACCTATCCTGATATAATTATTCATTACCATGGTCACAATACCGACGGTAATGATATCGGCAGGATCACCGCTGCGGTAATGGCCGGGGCAAATATCGTCGACGCATCAGACCATGCCTTTACCGGTTTCTACGGCCCTGCGCCAATTCTCTCCGTTATCCAGACATTAAAAGATCTTGGTAAAACTGCCGTAGGAATTGATGAAGAAGCTGTAATCGCCTCATCCGACGCCATACGAGATGAGAGAAAATATTACGATCAATTCGAGTCGCAAATCAAAGGCTTTCTACCCACCGTTCAAATCCATAAGTTGCCCGGTGGTGCCATGGGAAGTAGTCTAGAGCAGGCCGTAAAAGGCGGTTTTCTTGACAAAATGCCTGATATATTACACAAAGAGCTACCAGAGGTTCAAAAAGATCTCGGCAACTATTGGTCTGTTACCCCTGGTTCTCAAATTCTTTGGACTACAGCCGTCAGCAATGTCCAAGAAGAAGGTGATCGATATTCCAATCCATCAGGAGATCTTAAAAACCTGCTGCTCGGAAAATACGGTCCTTTTCCGTTCTACCAACCTGCAGACTGGATCTATGAAAAAGCTTTTGGTCCTGATTGGCGTGCCATTTTAGAAAAAGAAGGTGGGGTTGAAGATATCGAGGATATTGATATCGAAAAGGAACGCGCCGATTTACAGGAACGTTTGGAATACGAACCAACCGAACAACAATTGGTAACTTATCTCCAGCACCCCAATGATGCAGTGGAATTTTTCAAGTTTGAAGATAAATTTGGTAAATCATATGTACTGCCTCCATCCATATTCTTGCGCCAAGGAGGATTTGAGCTAGGCGAGACCATAAAGTTCAAAGACCATAACGGTCAGGAACATATGCTTGAGCTTGGTCCTGCCCAACAAAACGCAGATGGTGGCGCAAATCTCCATATGAATGTAGATCATAACCAACGGGTCTTTCTCTTCGAACCGGAACAATCAGCCGGAACCGTTGCCGCTGCCCCACAACTATCCAAAAAAGAGATTGCCAATCTTGCCAAAACCGGCGATATTCGCGCACCCTTTGGAGGCAATGTCAACAAGATTAATGTGGAAGTTGGACAAGAAGTGGCAGTGGGCGACCAAGTGGCCATAATGGAAGCCATGAAAATGCAAACTCCGGTTGTAAGTGAAGTAGCAGGCGTAGTAAGTGAGATTTATACCAAAATCGGTTCTGCTCTACAAGCGGGTGAAAAGCTGTTACTTATCGAACAGTAAAGCTTGAAATAGCAACCCCTTAACTTAATTGTTTTTAAAGCGGAATCTTTCACCTACGGTGCAAGATTCCGCTTTTTTTATCTTACCATATAATATTTCAACGTAACCACTTACAGATTCACACTGTATTAAATCAGCTAATTAAGAACCCTGTGACCAGGTACCCTCATCAGGGTGCAAAATCCTCAAAGTAACGCTGCTATGCCTGCGGCTTTGCTCAATCGAAGCGAACAAATCCGACCTAAACTCGAACCAGATAATTACGGAATTTATATATTTTGTGTTCTCTACAAGCTAATTCCGTTTTTAATCTCCGGTCTGTTAAACCCGCCCTCGGCAAACCAAGGCCTAGTTATATCCATACCTTCTAATTCATATAACACAGCCTCCACAATAAGATAAATTTCCGCTCTATTGCGTACACAGCCAGTTATAGTCTCGCCTTGATGTCCCATTGCCGCATGCAAATGTACCATCGGTTTATCATCGTCCATAAAAACGGTACCCGTGCCGAAGATCTCTCTGGCCTCATTAATTTCATGCCAAATGGGATCTGGCGGCATAACCGGTTCCTTAGGACCGATAACAGTTTCACCCGCTAGCATCCCGCCAAAGAGTTGAAACCACCCACTACGAATGTCCTCTTTACGAATAAGCTTTTTCAGATTGTCAAAAAGATCATCCCCATGGTCAAAACGAATATAAAAAACTCTACCAACTTTACCGCTACTATATTCCATAATTCCTACCTTTAATTAACATATTAATCGAAAGCTAAATTCTGAATCTACAGTCAATCTACTTCCCTAAATGAATAATAAATTTAACGTATAGAAGACTATTTCGTACCTGGTCACAGGGTTAGTAACCAACTGATTTAATACAGTGCAAATTTGTAAGTTGTCACAGGTGACTCAGATTTTTGCAGTTGCTGCTGCTCGCTATAGCCCTTCTATGTGGGCAGGGGCAACCGCATGAAGATAAGGCTTCTGTGAGACCACTTACACTATTTCGGCACACCATGTTCCTTGCGCTCAGCTGCAGCACGCAGCACTCGAAACAACTCCCTAGAGTGTAATTTATTATGAGTCACAGCAAATAATCGAGCCAACCTAAGAAGGGTGATTTTATCGGTATCAGGAAAACTATTCAGTACTGTTTCAACTGATTCACTGGGCCAATTCTCCTCCATCTCCTGATTGTAGTGGCGACAATCTTCCAAATACCCTAAAGCCTCATCAATTAACATATCACGAAGATATTCTATTTCATGGGACTGCTTATTCTTCTTCAACTTTGACCCACGATATTTCTCCATAAAGTCAAAAAGTTCACTTACAGGGTGTTCCCTTAGAAGCTTAGCGATATATTTTATATGACGCTTTCTCGCTCCCCCTTTCAATCCAGCCACTTCGTTAATCATTTCTTTAATCTGGTCCTCTATCGGTAGCCGTTTTACAGCTGCTGACGGCAAGCCGCACAATTCAACCACAAGTTGCTCAACCTGTTTATAACGCCGTTTTACTTCAGACCTGCTAAGCGGGATAGTCATCAAAAAAATCTCCTGAAATCAAAGAACGAAGCCGTTCCCTTTCCTTTAAAGAAGTGATATAGTAGGCGGCGGTAGTACCACATAACATTACGGTACTTCCAACCATTATTATCAATAAACATACTCTATAAACGGCACAGCAAAGGAAATCATACCATGATCAACACGCAGCCCTTCACCATAACTCAGCCGACCCAAATTAACTTCGGGAATGGTATCATCAACTCCTTGCCATCAATCATACAAGATCTAGGCGGCAGCAAACCTTTGATTGTCATGGATCCGGGTTTGGAAAAGGCTGGTTTAAGCGACGCCATCACTGCACCCCTAAAGCAAGCTAACATTCCATATGTAATATACAATAAGATTGATCCCGAACCAGGCTTAAAACTGGCGGACATGGGGTGCGCCATTGCTCAAGACGAAAACTGCGACTGCGTCGTAGGAGCTGGCGGTGGTTCCGCCATGGATGTAGCCAAGGCAATTTCTATCTTACTCACCAACGGCGGCAAAGCAGTTGATTACATTGGTTTAGGCAAAATTACCAAACCCGGCGTTCCCAAAATCATGATCCCAACCTCAGCCGGTACCGGTGCAGAAGCAACCTTTACCGCCGTATTCATCAACGAAGAAACCGGTTCAAAAGCAGGTATGAACGGAGACCCGCTCTACCCTGAAGCCGCCCTGCTCGACCCAAGCCTCACTGTAAGCCTTCCACCTCATGTCACAGCGGCAACCGGTATTGACGCGTTGACCCATGCTCTGGAAGCATATACTTCCATACAGGCCAATCCCATTTCTGAAATGTACTCAATCAAAGCAATTGAGCTGGTCGGTCAAAACCTTCGCCAAGCCTATGCCGACGGCAGAAACATTACTGCCCGCTCAAATATGCTACTGGCTAGTCTACTAGGTGGCAAAGCCTTGGCTATGGCAGGAGTTGGACTTGTTCATGCTATGGCATATCCTTTGGGAGGTATGTACGGCATACCCCACGGATTAGCAAACGCTGTATTACTACCCTTTGTCACCGAATACAATATTATCGGCAACCCGACGAAGTTTGCAAAAGTTGCACAACTACTGGGCTACGATATCAATGATATCCCAGAGCGAGATGCAGCCTCTCTGGCCGTTGACATCCTGCAACAATTAAATAACGACATTGGCATTCCCCCCACCTTAGCAGAACTCAATATTGATCCTGAAAAAATTCCGGAAATGGCTGATATCGCTCTTACTGTTGCCAGGCCGGTCGAAAATAATCCTCGTTGCCCGAGCAGAGATGATGTAATTGCAATCTATAATTTCGCTATGGAAGGTTTTTAAAATTTATAGTTACTAATAGGTAGATGACCATATCTACTCTCTTGCAGAGAGAAGATCTTTCACCCGGTCCCATATTAAATTTGCCGTTTCTTCCTTAGAAAGAAGCGGCAAAGCATTACTTCCTTGACTATCAATAAGTGTTACTTGATTGGTGTCCACATCAAAACCGGTGGCTTTCCCAAGGATATCGTTAACAACAATAAGGTCAAGATTTTTATCCTTTAATTTACGGGTTCCTTCAGCTAAGTGATCCCGACTCTCAGCCGCAAAGCCGACCAACAATTGCTCGCCCTTCCTATTTGCCCCCAGCTCTGCTAAAATATCCCTGTTCGGAGTTAACTCTATGGAATTAACTCCTCCTGATTTCTTAATTTTATGATTTTGTTGAACCGAAGGACGAAAATCGGCAACTGCTGCTGACTTCACAACAATATCTACATCCCCTCGCTTCTCCATAACCTCATCATACATTTCCGAACCAGTGCTTACCTTTACCATTTCAACTCCTGGCGGTGGGGGCAATGAAACCGGACCACTGATCAAGGTCACCTGAGCACCTCTACGGACGGCAGTCTCGGCTAGGGCATATCCCATTTTTCCACTGGATCGATTGGAGATATACCTCGCCGGATCCAAAGCTTCCCGAGTAGGGCCAGCAGTTATAAGAATTTTTTTATTATCTAAATCCTGTGGGGAAAGAGCTTTAAGAAGACGTTCACGCACAGGATGCCACTCAGGCAGTCTACCTACACCCACAACTCCACAAGCCAATTCACCGCTATCCGGTTCGACAATCTCATAGCCCAACTCTATAAGACGTTTGAGATTAGCCCTGGTGGCCTGATGGGAGTACATATTACAATTCATAGCCGGACACACAACCACTGGAACTGTGGCTGCCAAAACCATAGTCGTCAACAGATTATCCGCTTGCCCATGGGCTAATTTAGCTATTGTATTAGCAGTGGCTGGAGCAATAAGGATGAGATCAGCTTGCGTTGCCAGTGAGATATGATCCATTGCACCATGAGCTTTCTCTCCAAACAGCTCAGCATGAACAGGATTTCCTGATAGAGCCTCAAAAGTAAGTGGAGTAACAAAATGCTGTGCAGCTGCAGTCATAACCACTTCTAACACCGCTTCTTCGCCAGCAATACTTCTGGCCCAACTAGCAACTTTATAAGCAGCGATCCCGCCACTTACTCCGAGCACTACCTGTTTTCCGCCAAGTCCAGCGATATGCATACCCACCTCTCGTTTTTTAGACTTCAGCATAAATCAAGGAGCAACATAAGGGGCCGCCGAAAAAATAAATTATCCCATCTTCACCACCTTCTTTATCAAGGAAATAGGCTCTTAGTATAACAATTTAACAATTACCTTGATAAAGAAGATGGCTAAAAAGCCTACACAAGTAAACACCCGCTCCGATTATGGGACAATTATTATTTTCCGAGGCCCTAATTTGTTCCTAACATTTTTTCTAACTAACGATTCACTGCTTCACCAAAGGGATTCATAGCTCCAGCCGCAGCTTTATCAATGGTAACATATAGAGTTAACTCAGTTTTTCCAAAATAGGAATCAGAAATAACAACCATACAATTTTTATTGGGCTTTACAAATGCGAGCAAAGTTTGGGTAGAAGCTACTTCACCAACCTGTTTCCATTTATTATTTTTCATGGCGGTAACGATAAAATTCTTCAACGATACCAACTCAACATCTCCGCTGTAATGCCATATCCCACCATGAAAAGACTCAGTCTTAATAGCCATGGAGTTCTCATATTCCCATTTAAGTTCAGTTGGGATCTCAATATCCTGCAATGCATCATCAGCATAACCGGTAATCGGCGGCAAATATCCCTGGGAAGTAGGTTGATTATTCATGCCATATCCCCCACAACCACCTAACATAGCCAAAGTTACAACAATAAAAATATAACGAAATACCTTCACACTCATTCTCTACTTCCTCCGATTTCCTTTAAAATAAAATCCGATAGTGATTTTCTATGTGATTGCTGGTTTCCATGGGACGGATGTCCCACAGCCAACACGGCCATTAAATCATACTTCGGCTCCAATCCCAAAACCTCATTAACAAGCTGCTTATTATTAAGAATTTGTCCGAGCCAAACCGCTCCCAACCCCAATGACTCAGCAGCCAAAAGCATATTTTGAATGCATGCTCCAGCGGATTGATGATCTTTTACACTATCATACATTTCAGCTTCATCTAGATATACAATAATAAGAGCCGGGGCAGCCAAGATAATATGTTTATAATGGGTCAAAGAAGCAAGCTCTTTTCTATATTCTTTATCCCGCACCAAAACAAAACGCCATGGTTGATTATTAAGTCCAGACGGTGCCCAAATTCCGGCCGAAATTATTTCACGAAGTACCTCATCGCTTACCGCTTGTTTACTAAATTCCCTAATACTTCGACGTGACCGTATTGCTTCAAGTACTTTATTCTCCATGTATCCTCACTTTAACAAATTACTATCTTTATAAATTATTGTAATAAATTAACCTTTTATTGTCAATAATCATTCACATCTCACCCAATGACTTTTATTGGTTATTGCCAGGAACGATTCTATTTGGTAAGAAAGGCAACCAGGTGAACTTATGAAACATACAGATAAAAAAACATTCAAACTTCCCGCCGAATCAACACTCGTGGACACCCATTGTCACCTTGACATGAACGAATACCATGAAGACTTTGATGAGGTTATGGCTACCGCCGCTGAAAACGGAATCAACAAGATACTGACCATCGGCATAGATCTTGATAGCTCCCGTAATGCTGTTAAACTCGCCCGCCGCTATGATAACATTTATGCTGCCATAGGAATTCATCCCCATAATGTGGCCAATGTCAATGAATCAGACTATGTCGACCTTGCCCGAATGGCGGATGATCCTAAAAATAAAATTGTCGGCTATGGAGAGATCGGCCTTGATTATTTCAGAGACCGTTGCCCGCGAGAAGTCCAACTTACTCATTTTGAACGCCAACTTAACCTAGCTAAAGAACTAGCACTTCCCATTATTATTCACGACCGAGATGCTCACGAGGATGTTTTAAGCTTACTACATAAAGCTGGACCATTCCCCACAGGAGGAGTCATGCACTGCTTTTCCGGTGATATCTCCTTAGCCCACAAAGTCATGGAACTAGGTTTACACATCTCAATACCTGGAATCGTCACCTTCAAAAAAAGTGAGATTATTCAAGAAGTTGCTCGTACCATCCCTCTTGATCGTATGGTCCTAGAAACTGATGGCCCTTTCCTAACGCCAGTGCCCTATAGATCCAAAAGAAATCAACCAAGTTTCCTTCGATTTACCGCAGCTAAAGTCGCCGAACTCAGAGAAATATCGGTAAAAGACATTGCCCATCACACCACCAAAAATGCGCATAAACTCTTTGGACTAGGGCAATTTCCATGATACATGATAATCTAGAAACTATTAGAAGTCGTATCCGTCAAGCGGCTCTTTCTTGTGGACGTGAACCCAACTCAATTCGTTTAGTTGCGGTTTCAAAACGTATGGGACCAGATGCCGTCTCTGCCGCCATAGATTATGGTCACTTACTTTTCGGTGAAAATTACTTGCAAGAGGCACAACAAAAGATAACAAAGGTGTCTAAGCAAGCAAAATGGCATTTTATCGGCGCCCTACAAAGCAATAAGGCCAAAATTACAGCAGAACTCTTTGATATGGTGGAGACTGTTGATCGAGTCAAAACCGCCAGAGCTCTAAACAACCACGCAGAACGTATCAACAAGTCATTGGACATTCTTGTACAAATCAACATCGGAAGGGAAGTCCAAAAATCCGGTATACTACCGGACAAAACCATGAGCTTTATCCGAGAACTCACGTCTTTTGAGTCCCTGCGAGTACGCGGTCTTATGACCATACCTCCTTACTCTCCTAACCCGGAAGACACTCGTAAATACTTCATAAAGTTACGAGAGCTTGGAGAACAATGCCTACAAGCAAAGTTATTCTATACAGATTTCTGTGAACTTTCCATGGGTATGTCTGGAGACTTCGAAACTGCCATTGAGGAAGGAGCCACTATCATCCGGGTAGGCACCGCAATTTTCGGGTCACGAAATATTTTATAAGTGGTCATAGGCACCTCATCTTCATGCGGTTGCCGCTGCCCGCATAGAAATGCTATAACTAGCAGCGGCAACTTACATAAATCTGAGACACCTGTGATCACTTACAGATTCGCACTGTATCAAATCAGCTAATTACGAACCCTGTGACCAGGTACAATATTTCAGCAACGGAGAATCTATGAATATAACTATTATCGGCACTGGCTATGTAGGGTTGGTCACTGGCACCTGCCTAGCTGAATTCGGCCACCACGTAACCTGCGTTGACAAAATAGAAGAGAAAATAAACCAGCTAAAAAAAGGTAAAATTCCTATTTATGAACCTGGGCTTGATACTCTGGTAGCCAAAAACATTACCGAGGGCCGACTCTGCTTTACAACAGACCTGACCACAGCAATTCCCGAAGCCAAGGCCATATTTATCGCGGTAGGTACACCCACCAGTAGACGAGGTGACGGATACGCAGACTTGACCTATATTCATGCCGCTGCAAAAGAAATTGCCCCTTACCTCGACAACTACTCAGTAATAATAAATAAAAGCACAGTACCGGTAGGAACAGCTCGCCAGGTTGAACGAATTATTCAATCCGAAAACCCTAAAGCAAATTTTGATGTCGCTTCCAATCCCGAATTTTTACGCGAAGGAGCAGCAATCAATGACTTCATGCGTCCAGATCGTATTGTCATTGGTGTTGAATCAGAAGAGGCCAAACAAGTATTACATGACATCTATAAACCCCTATACTTGCTTGAGCGTCCCATTATATCCACCTCAATAGAGACTGCAGAACTTACCAAATACGCCGCCAATGCCTTCCTCGCAGTAAAGATAAGTTTTATTAATGAAATTGCAAACGTTTGTGAGGCCATAGGCGCAGATGTTGCCGACCTGGCAAAAGCCATTGGCATGGATGGCAGAATCGGCAGCAAGTTTCTCCATCCCGGACCGGGATATGGTGGTTCCTGTTTCCCTAAGGATACTTTAGCTCTTATGAGAATTGTTCAAGAATACGGAGAAAATGTACGAATCGTTTCGGCAGCAGTAGAAGTAAACTCCGCTCAAAAAGCAAGAATGATAAAAAAAATTCGCGACATGCTGGGGGGATCAGAATCCGGCAAAACAATAGGAGTGCTTGGTTTAACATTCAAACCGGAAACCGATGACATGCGAGATGCTCCGGCAACTACAATTATACCTGCTCTCCTTGAAAGAGGTGCTAAAATCCGTGCCCACGACCCTAAAGGAATGGAAGAATCACAAAAATGTCTTCCTCCAGAAGTACAATATGTTAAAAATGCTTATGAGGCTGTGGAAAACGCTGATGCCGTTATCTTAATGACTGAATGGAATCAATATCGAGCCCTAGACTTGGAGAAGATTCACTCAACTATGAGAAAGGCGGTTTTCATAGACTTACGTAATGTTTACGAACCGGCAAGGATGAAAGAGTTAGGGTTTGAGTATAGCTGTATTGGTAGAAAATAATTAATCAGATAAATAAAAAAAGCGCTTCCCTTCCAATTATAAAGAAGAAGCGCTTTTTATTATTTATTACGTCGATTATTACGTTTAGACGCCTTAAGAGGGTTAATTTTTACCTTAACCACCTTTATTTCCGGTTTTGCATGGGTGGCGAAATTGCACATTCCCAACCGCCATTTTGCCTCGGG
>JAOTSI010000363.1 GCA_029865005.1 Desulfobulbaceae bacterium | reverse complement strand
ACCGAGAAGGGAGGTCACGGAAAGAAAGATTCCAGCCTTTTTAGCCTTGTGAGCGCCATTAATCATTTCTTCAGAGTTCGATCCCTTATCAATTCGATAAAGGGTTTCATCGTGACCGCTTTCCAGGCCCATATAAATACGCCCCAACCCCAGTTCTCGGAGTTGGGTTAATTCTTTATCAGACTTGGCTAAAATATCGCGACAATTACCATACAGACTTACTCTTCTGACCCATGGTAAACGTTTGCGTATTTTCTTCAGAATAGCGCATAGTTTTTTTTGGGATAGGACTAAACAGTTGCCGTCTGCGAGGAAAAGAGTTTTTTGTCGTTTACAATAGGCTGCTGCGAAATCAATATCCTTAGCTACTTGCTTGTCGTCCTTGAAGGAAAAAGGCTTGTCGCGGTATGCTCCGCAAAAGGTGCAACGGTTGTGGGAGCATCCGGCCGTTACCTGAAGAATTATGGAGAATGCTTCACTTGGCGGCCGAATGATGGTTCCTTCATAATGCATTAGCCGTTATCTTTGGCGAATTTTTCCATGAAGTGCACAAGCTTCTCAACCCCTTCTTTGGGGAAAGCGTTGTAAATCGAAGCTCGACATCCACCAATTGAGCGGTGGCCTTTTAAACCGTTGAGCCCGATTTGTTCGGCCTCGGCAATAAATTGTTTTTCTAATTCTGGAGTAGGCAGGTTAAAGGAGATATTCATCAGGGAACGAGATTCTTTTTCTGCATGGCCACGATAAAAATCCGTTGCATCAATAGCATTATAGAGTAGGGTCGCTTTTTCAAGGTTCATTTTCTCCATAACCTTTAAACCGCCAAGATCTTTGAGCCATTGCATAACTCGACCCACACAATAAATAGAGAAGCAAGGTGGGGTATTGAACATGGACCCTTTGTCTGCATGGGTCTTATAACGCAGCATGGTGGGAGTGTTCTCCGGTGCGCGATCCAGTAGGTCATCGCGAATAATCACGATAGTTACACCAGCGGGGCCCATATTTTTTTGAGCTCCTGCATAAATGATTCCAAATTTGCTCACGTCTAAGGGGCGCGACATGATGTCGGAGGACATATCGGAAATTAACATAGTATCAGCGGTGGGCATTTCGTGAAATTGGGTGCCGTAAATAGTGTTATTGGAGACAAAATAGAGATATTCGCTTTCTTGATTCACCGTGTATTCGTCATGACGTGGGACCCGGTTGAAGGAGGCTTCTTCGCTGGAAAATGGAACATCAATGTCGCCAAATAATTTGGCTTCCTTGATTGCTTTTTTGGCCCAGGTACCAGTGTTGAGGTAGGTGGCTTTTTTGCCGCCGCCCAACAGGTTCATAGGGATGGTATAAAACTGTGAGGACGCGCCTCCTTGTAGGAATAGCACTTTATAGTTGTTTGGAACTTCAAGTAATTCCCTGATCAGTGCTTCTGTTTTATCGGCTACGGCCATAAACTCTTTTGAGCGATGGCTGAGCTCTATTAGTCCGATACCTTTGTTTTTAAAGTTGACGATATCAACTGCCGCTTCTTCAAGAACAGAGTAGGGAAGGGTGGCGGGACCGGGGCTGAAATTGTAGATTCTGTCAGGCATGATTATGTCCTTTAACGGCGTTATTTTTTGCAATATTGTGTTTGACGCAGGGCCTCGTATAGTACGATTCCCGCACTCATGGCGAGATTGAGACTGCGAATATTTTCATTACTCATCGGGATGGTATAACAACGGTCATGGTACAGTGCAAGAATTTCTTCCGGCAGCCCCTTTGTTTCTTTACCGAATATTAAATAATCTCCCGGTTGATAGCGGGCTTCATAATGGGGTGATGTGCTTTTAGTGGTGAATAGAAAGAGTTTTCGCTCATCAACACTTTCTAGGAAGGTGTCAAAATCATCCCAGTAACGTATGTTCACATGGGGCCAATAGTCAAGGCCTGCCCGTTTTAAATGTTTATCGTCGGTGCTGAAACCAAGTGGACGTATTAAATCAAGAGTGGTGTTGGTGGAACCACAGAGGCGGGCAATTGAGCCGGTATTTGGTGGGATCTCCGGTTCCACCAATACAATATGGAAAGAGTCCGAAGGTATTAAATCGGATTTGTGCATAACTATATTTAATAGGATAAATGAATCTGTGGATTGATGGATTCTTCTCTATTCTGAATTGAGGGAATAAGGAAGTTCATCGTGGTTGTTCGTCTATTATGTTAAAAGTATTCTTATACAAGAATTCAACAAAATAATCACTAGGGAAGGCGAAAAAAGGGAGAGTAATGAAAAAGAATCATAAGTGATACTGTTTCTTATTATTATTAGTGTGTGACAATTAATTTTGTTTTTTGTGGCGGCAAAGTCCTCGATAATTTGCTAATATATAATATAAAAGTAAATATGTGATTTTTGATGTTGTAAGCAGTATGGTGGTTATAGTTTTATTGAAACCATTCTCTGGGAATCAATATCAGTTGTTGACGTCAATTGTTTTTAGGGTCTATTATGGCAATAGGATAGTTCGTTACAATAAGCGTTTATATGTTTGGAAAAATGTAATATAATAATATGTTGCGGTGATATATTTTGTAATATCTTGATATGCTAGCATTCTTGCTGTGGATAAATTCTAGCTATACTTAAGTTACCAACTAGCTGATTTAATAAGATCCCAAGGCTGTCAGTGACCACTTACTATCTCACGGTGTATTAAATCAGTTAGTTATAAACTCTGAGACCAGGTATCATATATTGTTGCAATTCTGAAAATATAAAAATCCGTGTTGGTTAGTGCTGACTCTGATTTTTGCTAAATGTATTTCATCCGAGTTTTTAAGAACGGGATCGTGCCAATTTTAAAAGAATATAATCGATATGGAACAGGATAGTAGTGCTAGTAGCTTGAAGGATATATTAATTATTCTTTTTAAGCATAAATATAAAATATTTGGAATATTTTTCCTTATTGTTTCCTCTGTGACAGCTGTGTCGTTCCTCATGACTCCCAAGTATGAAGTGAAGTCCAGCATTATGGTTAAGTTTGGTCGAGAATACATATATAAGCCTGAAACTGGGGGGGCTGAGGAAGTACCAGTGTTTTTCGATCGACAAGAGGTCATGAACACCGAAGTACAGATTCTAAACAGTAATGATTTATTAGAAAAGGTTGTTTCCAGGATAGGAGTTGATAAACTTTACCCAGAAATTCTTGAGCATCCCCCTAAGAAGATGACGCCTTTTAAGAAGGCGGTTTTGCAATTTAAAAAAGATTTGATGGTTTACCATCTTAAAAAATCAGATGTGGTTAATCTGTTTCTCACCCACAAAGATCCGCAAATTGCAGCTAGGACGATTAATACCTTGGTTGATCTTTTTACTGAAAGACATTTGCAACTCTTTAGTAATCCTAAATCTAATTTTTTAGAAAGTCAGTTGTCCCTCTATCGTCAAAGATTAGATAAGTCCGAAAGTGAACTCGAACTTTTTAAACAGCAAAAGGGTGTTTATTCTCTCCATGAACAAAGAACTATTTTTCTTCAGCAGCAGGCCAGCTTAGGTGCAAATTTGAGTTCTACCGTAAATCGGATTCGTGAGTTACAAGAAAAGGTAATGGCACTTAATGTGCAGCTTGAAACGGTTCCGGAAACCATTATGGAGTATAATGAGACCCAAAAAAATAAAATGATAGATGATGCAATGACCAAACTGCTTGACCTTCAACTTCAAGAGCAGCAGTTGCTTCTTAAATATGATGAAAATCATCGTTTGGTAGCCCATGTTCGCCGGGAAGTTCAAGTTGTTCGTGATTTTCTATATGAACATGGGGAAAATTCCACAACGAGTATTCGTATTGGTAAGAATGACCTTTATCATTCTTTGGAAAAGGAAAGGGTGCAAACCTTGACTGAATTAAGTTCGCTAGAGGGTCGTACCGCTGCTTTGCAAGAGCAGATTGGTAAACTAGAACAGGATCTTAAAGATATTGATGCCAATGAATTGGTTCTCTATAACCTTAAGCGTGAACAGACCACGAACGAAGGTAACTATAAATCTTTTCTAAGTAAACTTGAAGATGCCAGGGTTAGTGATGAGATGGATAGGCAAAAGCTTGCAAATATAAGGGTAATTCAAAAAGCGATTCCACCGGTTAAGCCAGTCAAACCGAATAAAAAGCTTAATATCCTCATTGCCATTGTGTTGGGAGCAGCCATAAGCATTGCTTTTGCTATTTTTTCCGAATTCGTTATTGATCAAAGCTTATCGACGCCAGCTGCAGTGGAGAGACGGCTAGGTATACCAGTGTTGGCGACTATAGCCCATAAGGATTTGTAATAATGTGGGATAGAAAACATAAAATAGGACTTTTCGGAGTCCTCGGATTGTTTTACTTATTTTTTGTAACCTTCTTATTGAGTAGTTGCTCTACAAAGGTTATGGAGCCCCCACTCATTATTGATGAGGATAATACTCGTCCTATTCCTAGGGAATATCGCATTCAAATGGAAGATCAGCTGGAGGTTAAATTTTACTATAATGAAGATCTTAACGAGCAGATAACGGTTCGGCCTGATGGTTATATCTCACTACAACTTATTGAAGATATAAAGGCTGCGGGATTGACCCCCTTTCAGCTGACCAAAGTGCTGAAGGAAAAATATAAGGATGTTATCGCCAATACTGAGATAACCGTTATTGTTAGATCCTTCATGGGGCAAAAAATTTATGTGGATGGTGAGGTGAATAA
>JAOTSI010000062.1 GCA_029865005.1 Desulfobulbaceae bacterium | reverse complement strand
AGGTAATTTTGGATATTGTCTATAATCATACTTCGGAGGGAGGTTATGATGGGCATACTGCTTCTTTTAGGGGGATAGATAACCCTATATACTATTTGCTTGATCCTCTGAGTAAAGCCTATCTGAATTATTCAGGATGCGGAAATACATGTAATTGTAATCATCCTATTATGCGAACTTTGATCATGGATGCTCTGCGTTGGTGGGTGGTGGAAATGCATGTGGATGGATTTCGCTTTGACCTAGCCTCTATTCTTGGAAGGGATCAGAATGGAGATGTTTTGTCTAATCCCCCGGTGGTAGAGCAAATAGCCGAGGATCCGATACTCTCGAACTCTAAGATAATCGCCGAGGCTTGGGACGCTGCTGGACTCTATCAGGTGGGGAGTTTCTCTTCCCATAGGAGATGGGCTGAGTGGAACGGCAGGTTTCGTGATGATATCCGATCCTTTATCGGCGGTGATCATGGGACAACCGCATCCTTAGCGACCAGGATAGCAGGAAGTTCCGATCTCTATCAGCATAACGATCGTTTACCGTGTAATTCCATTAATTTCATAACAAGTCATGATGGATTTACCCTTTGGGATTTAGTGAGCTATAATCGCAAATACAACTTGGAAAACGGGGAAAATAATCGTGATGGTGATAATCATAATCTTAGTTGGAATAGTGGGGTGGAGGGGGAGACCGATGATGAGGAAATATTAGCTTTACGTAATCGTAGAATACGCACCATGGCGGTTATTTTGTTTCTTTCTCAAGGGGTGCCTATGTTATGTGCCGGGGATGAATTCGGCCGTACTCAGTTGGGGAATAATAATGCCTATTGCCAAGATAACGAGATTAGTTGGCTTGATTGGAGATTATTGGATAAAAATAAAGAATTGTTTTTGTTTTTTAAGTATTTAATCAAGTTACGGAAGGATCATCAGGTCTTTCGACGAGATGATTTCTTCGTGTTGCGAAACCCAGAGGAGGAACCCCTCCATCTTCACGAAATTATATGGCATGGCTTGCGACCAGGTCGGCCGGATTGGTCCTCGGAAAGCAAGACATTGGCCTTCACCTTAAATGGGCTTGTACCGCCTCACTTTGAGGATGACGATTTTTATGTCACTCTAAATGGTCATAGTGATGTAACAGCCCGTTTCGAGGTGCCTCCTCCTCCCATGCTTCATGGTCGGCGATCTTGGAAAAAAATTATTGATACCACAGAGGAGTATCCGTATGCTACTGTCGAATGTGACCAAGCTTTGCGAGTCTCCTCTGGTATGGAGCTTGAGCTCGCTCCTATGGGTTGTATTGTTTTGCAATCATATTGAAGTTTTTTAAAAAGGATTATGCAGAAAAAAATATTTCTAGGGGATTCATTGGTTCAATGGGGAGATTGGGGTCGGTTGCTTCCTACTCATAATATCGTGAATCGAGGTTTGGCAGGGGAGAGTACCGGAGAACTTGCGGGCCGCCTGTTTGATGAGTTGGAAGAGGTGAGCGGGGTTGATATGGTTTTTATTGTTAGCGGAACTAATAATTATCTCATGGGTGATTATTCTTTTCCAGAGATATTTAAATCAATGCTTCCTCGAATATCACTTCTCGCACCGGATGCTAAAGTAGTGGTCAATAGTTTATTCCCTTATCGTCTTCCGGGGTTGGATACTACTAGGTTAGGATCAATTAATCAAAAATTTTCCGAAACGGTACGTTCAGCCGGCTTTGTCTTTCTTGATGTTTTGACTACTTTTTGTGATGAGGATGCTTTATATTTTTCTCCTGATGGTGTTCATCTTAGCGATATAGGTTATCTTCAGTGGGCAAAGAAGATAGCAGAGGAACTGACTTAAAGCTGGAAATTTGGAAAAAGCATCCAATTTCTGAGTCGAAGCTTAGTTTTCTTATTTGTTGCTGATCGCTAGGGGTACAGTTAGGGCCGCAGAAAATAATAAATGTCCCAAAATTGTTCGACCTTTAGCTTATCTTAATTTTACGTATGGTTGTAAGTGGTCACGGTCAGCTCAAGGTTGACAGCTTAACGACTCCATCTTATAACTTTGTGTTAAATATAGCCGGAGTGGCGGGGTAGGACGAGTAAAGTTGTTTTGGCTTATGTGTAGGTAAGTATGAGTTAAACTCATCTTGTTTTAATTTTAAAAATATTTTGTAATTATCGTCTGGAGAACTAAATGAAGAAAAGTCAAGTCTTTCTCTGTTGTGTTTATGTGTTGATACTCAATTTTGTTGTGGTTTCCATAGGTTTTGCTGTAGAAGCAGCGTCGGGAGATATAGTTCAGCCGGTAAAGGGTAAGGTTATGGAGACCATGAATAGTGGTGGATATACTTATGTCTTGGTGGAAACCGCTCAAGGAGGAGTATGGGCCGCTATTCCTGAAACATCCGTGGAAATGGGTAGGGAAGTGACTTTGATGCCTGGAGCGGTGATGAATGATTTTTCCAGTAAGACTATGAATCGGACTTTTAAATCAATTGTTTTTGCCGGTGGATTAATTGGTCCTAACGCTGAAAGTGCTGCACCTAAGGATGCAAAAAACATAGAGGGTCAGCAGGCGGGCATTAGCTTTTCTGATGCCTTGAAAGCGGAAGGTGGTGGTTCAAGTGCTCATGGACACGGTTCATCCATGATGAGTGGTGGATCTATGCATGGTGGTTCCTCCTCACCATCTCTTCAGACCCCCTCTGGCGGTTCCATGGGAAATATTGTTCCAGCTCTTGAAATTAAAGTGGAAAAAGCAACGGGAGATAATGCATACACTGTTGGAGAGATATATGCCAAGGGCAAAGAGCTTGATGGTAAAAAAGTAAAGATTAGTGGTAAGGTAGTGAAAATGTCTCCCATGATTATGGGTAAAAATTGGTTCCATATCCAAGATGGAACCGGTGAGGCCGTGAAAAATACCCATGATTTGGTCGTTACTACCATGGCAACTGCGGCGAAGGGAAGTGTGGTTGTGGTAGAGGGAGTATTGCATGCTGATCGTGATTTTGGTTTCGGGTATCATTACGATGTAATCGTTGAGGATGCAGAGGTAAAATAAACAGGAATAAATGAGTTTGTTGATTTAGAAGACTTTTGGTTCGAGACCAGATAAGCGTAGTTTACAAGGCATGAGTGGAAAATAATCACCGTTATTTTCTGATATTCTGGGGCTATTTTTCACTCATAACCTCAGAATCTGGTCTAGAGAACCTGAGTTAACAAACTCATAAATTGCTCCGGGGGATTAACCATGCGTATTGCAATCGTGGGACCTGGCGCTCTTGGGTTGTTTCTGGCAGGCCGGCTCTCACGGCTTATCGCCAAGAAATCCGTAAGTGGAGAAAAGGAACAATCTGACTCGGTATGCTTGCTTGATTATAATAAAGAGCGGGCCGCCGAACTCCGCGAAAAAGGCATTTGGTTGGAGCAGTCTCAATGGTCCGGCCGTGTATGGCTCGAGGTTTCGGCTGAACCGAAATCTCTAGGTATTTTCGATATAGTCTTTCTTTGTGTGAAAGTTCCGGCGGTGGAAGCTGCTCTGGAACATTTCTCTGTGTTGGTTGGGCCTGATACTTTAGTTGTTGGGATGCAGAACGGAATTAAGCATCCAGAACTTATAGCTAATGCTGGTGGGATTGCAGCTCTGGGAGTGACCTCGGAGGGTGTGACATTGCTGGCACCTGGTCGGGTGGCTCACCGGGGTCGGGGGTTAACCCGCCTGGGATTATTGGGAAAAGAGAGTAGTAGGTCTGTGAAAAGGCTTAATGAGCTAGCGGTTATGCTTAATGGGGCTGATCTGATCACTGAAGTCGTTGATTCGGTGGTCCATTATTTATGGGCCAAATTGCTTGTAAATGTAGGGATTAATGCTTTAACTGCAATTCATGATATCCCCAACGGAGAGTTGCTGAAATCTGAACATCTTACCCGTAAAATGGAATTAGCGGTTCGTGAGGCTACCAGGGTGGCCTTCGCTTATTCCGTACCAGTGGTAGGTGATCCGGTGGCTGACGTTGTCGCGGTGTGTCGCTCTACAGCTGATAACATTTCTTCAATGCTGCAGGATGTTCGGAAAAGCAGATTTACCGAGATTGATGCCATTAACGGTGCCATTGTCCAAGCAGGTAAGAAATTGTCTATTCCTACTCCGGTTAACGATGAGTTGACCGCTTCGGTAAAAGCTTTGGAAAAAAGCTATCATACATAAAATGAAATAATGTCCGTGGAAAAAATAAATTATTTCTTCTCAGAGCCTGGGCAGGTAAGAGAATACTCTGATTTTGGAACATTTATTTTATAATAAAAACGAAATTATCGTTTATGGTCGTGGTGCTTTTAATCTGAAATAAATATGGTGTAAGTATGTTGACGGAAAAGATTAATCCAGGCCGTCTCGGATTTGATTTTGACGGGGTGATAGCCGACACCGCAGAAGCTTTTTTGCGTATCGCATGCGAGAAGTATAATCATTGTGACGTACTCTTAGAAAACATTACCCGATTTGATGTAGAAATGTGCTTACCTATTGATATTGATATTATAAGTACTATTTTTAGGGATATTTTATATGATTCAGTGGGGAATGGTTTGCAGCCCATGCCGGGTGCGACGGAAGTTCTGGGAGAGTTGAGCGAACTTGCTCCATTGACTCTGATTACTGCCCGTGCATATCCAGAACCTGTAGAGTATTGGCTTGATTGTGAGTTTCCCGCTTCTGTTACTAAGCGTATTACTGTTATCGCCATGGGGGATCATGATGATAAGGAGCGGTATATTAAGGATCATCAGCTCGATTTTTTTATTGATGATCGTCTTAAGACTTGCACGCAACTCAATGATGCCGGAATTCAGCCCATAGTGTTCAACCAGCCTTGGAACCAAGGGCGACACAATTTTCCTTCAGTACAGTGTTGGCAGGATATTCGTTCCCTGTGTCTTTAATTATTTTGATTTATATTTTTTTACTTTCCCAATTCAATTCCCCATATTTCTTCCGCATACTCCTTGATTGTTCTATCACTGGAGAATTTCCCCATATTGGCCACGTTCCTGATTGCCATGGCATACCAGGCTAGAGGATCTTTGTAGACTTGAGCAGCTCGGTGCTGACAGGCAAGATAGGATTCCATATCCAGTAGGTGAAGATATGGATCACGGTTATGGTCCATGAGGTCGTTGATAATCGGTTGGAAGAGATCGGGATCGTCCTTTGAGAAATGCCCTTTGATTACAAGGTCGATAACTGCTTTTATTTCCGGGTTGGAATTATAAACATCACGTGGAGATTGTGAAGGAGATGATTTTGCGGCTTGGATTTCGTCAGCGTTCATACCAAAAATGAATATATTTTCTTTACCAACCTCATTAAGGATTTCTATGTTTGCTCCGTCGAGGGTGCCGATGGTTAAAGCTCCGTTTAAAGCAAATTTCATATTACCCGTTCCAGAGGCTTCGGTACCAGCGGTGGATATTTGTTCTGAAAGGTCGGCGGCCGGAATAATTTTTTCTGCTAAAGAAACACCATAGTTGGGGATAAAGACCAAAGAAAGAAGGTCACGTGAACGAGAATCGTTATTGATTACTTCCGCCACTGAATTAATCATTTTGATGATGAGTTTAGCCTTGTGGTATGAGGGAGCGCCTTTGCCTGCAAATATTACCGTTCTGGGGACCACGGTGGCTGACGAATCGGAAATGATCCGATGATACAAGGTGATGACGTGCAAGAGGTTAAGTAGCTGTCTTTTATATTCGTGGATACGTTTGACCTGGACGTCGAAAAGGGAATTGGGATTGATGCGTACGCCGCACTTAGTTTCAATAAAGTTTGCTAATAATATTTTGTTTTTTTTCTTTGCTTCGGCGAATTTTTTTTGAAATTGGGTGTCATCTGCGTAGGGAAGGAGATTTTTAAGTTGGTCCAGGTTGGTTATCCATTTCTTGCCTATGGTAGCGTTTATAAGGCTTGCTAACTCCTTGTTACACTTGAGTAACCAGCGTCGAGGAGTAATTCCGTTTGTTTTGTTATTAATTTTGTGAGGAAAAAAATCGTGAAAGTTTTTAAATAACCCGGCCTTAAGTAGTTCTGTGTGTAATGCTGCAACTCCGTTGACTGAATGGCTTCCCACGATTGCCATATAGGCCATGCGAATATTTTTAATATCTCCTTCTTCAATGATAGACATATCACGAAGTTTCTCTCTGTTATTAGGATAAGCTTTTGCTATTTCTGTAAGAAAGCGTTTGTTGATTTCAAAAATAATTTCCATATGGCGGGGTAATAGCTTACTCATCAGGGGAACGGGCCAGGTTTCCAAGGCCTCGGGCATCAGGGTATGATTTGTATAAGCGAAAGTTTTAACAGTGATATCCCAAGCCTTTTCCCATTCAAGGTCATGGTCGTCAAGGAGCAAGCGCATGAGTTCTGGGATGGCAATGGCGGGATGGGTGTCGTTGAGCTGGATGGCAACTTTTGTGTGGAATAATGAGATGTTGTTGTTGTACTTCTCGAATCGTCGAAAGATGTCCTGCAAGGTGGCGGCAACGAAAAAATATTGTTGTTTGAGTCGTAACTCTCTTCCGGCGCTTGCTTCATCCGAGGGGTAGAGTAATTTGGATATGGTTTCGGAGCGGACTTTGTTTTCCACCGCTCCGATATAATCACCCTTACCAAAATGAAATAAATCTAGTTCTCGAGATGCCTTAGCACTCCATAAGCGAATGTTTATTACGGTATCATTCATGTAGCCTGGGATGAGCAGGTCGCAACCGTTAGCCATAACCACTTCTGTATCAACCCATTTTGAGCGATAGCGTCCATTGTAGTCGATGTATGAGTGTACGGAACCTTTAAAGCTGATGGGATATAGAGGTTTTAGCCGCTCGTATTCCCAAGGAGTACCGAATCGAAGCCAATTGTCCGGACTTTCTACCTGAAACCCGTTGATTATTTTTTGGTGAAATAGCCCGTATTCGTAATTTATTCCATAGCCATAGGCTGGGATTCTCATGGTCGCGATGGAGTCCATGAAGCAGGCGGCCAGTCTTCCAAGTCCCCCGTTACCTAGGGCCGCGTCTTCTTCTTCCTCCCTGATATCGAATAGATCAAATCCCAAATTCGCCAAACTTTTATTGACAACATCGTCAAGTCCTAAGTTTATCAGACTGTTTCCCAACGAGCGACCGATTAGAAATTCCAAGGAGAGATAATAGACTCTTTTATGGTTTTTAGCGTAGTATCTTTGTTGGGTGGTTATCCATTTTTGAATAAGTAAATCCCGCATAGTATAGGATAATGCCTTGTATAGATCGGTATTCCCGCTTCTCTCTGGATCTCTACCTTGAAAACTAAGGAGGTGATTTAAGATTGTTGTTTTAATTCCTTCAATATCATATGGTTGAAATAAATTGCTAAAAGGAGTTTTGTTTTTACCAGTCATTTTTTATTCTTTTTAGGAATTGGTTTGGTTGTTCCTGTTGAGCTGCTTTGTTAAGTAAAAATATCTTGGAATAAGTATTGTTTATGGGGTGCAATATTATGTACTTGAAAATTTGTTAAAATTGATGAGGCTAACGTATAAGTTGGTGAGTAAATGATAATTATTGTCAACCTTGTTGTTGTAAACTTTATCATTGATCGTAGTTGGTGTCAAATCATAAAAAAGACATAAGATTGAAATGTTACCTATAGGGAGCTTGCTTTCTGGTTTGGTGGAATATCTGATAGTTAAATGTTTAATTATGGCAAGTCTACAGGGTTAACCTGCTTAATTGATAGCCATTGTAACGTATCTGTTTGGATATAATATGATTTTGTTTATATATGGTAATGGTTAACTGTTATCTAAAATAATAATCAGTAAGTATGAAATATCATATTTGGAGAGTAAAAAATGAGGAAGCAATGTTCTGTTACTATTTTAATACAAAGAATAAAATGGAGAAAATCTTTCCACGGCAACATATATGACTTGACAAGTAAGGTGAGCGGTGGTTTTCTGCGTTGGGAGTAATTATTCTTCCTTTGTTTTGAGTTTTGCAAAGGTTATTTGACGTTTTTCTGGCTGATACAATCTTGCCTTGTAGAGGGAGCCGGTCGTTTAACGCCTCAAATTTAAGAGTGTTAAATCGATTGTTAATCGAGGGTAATTTTCTTAAATGGAAGTATGGCTTTGTTAATTGTAATATAATTCCGTTGGGTAATGATAATTGTGGGAAAGAGCTAGGCTTCTATGAAATTGATAATACTCGGAACACGTGGGATACCGGCAAACCATGGTGGGTTTGAAACATTTGCCGAGGGACTTTCACTTTATTTGGTTAATAAAGGATGGGAAGTTCTCGTTTATTGTCAGGAAAAGGGTGATGGTCCCATTTATGAGGAGAAGTGGCGAGGAGTTACGCTGGTTCGTGTTCCCGTGAGTGCATCTGGTGCTTTGGAGACCGTGCTTTTTGATTGGAAATGCACCAAGCATGCAACGGAACTAATAGGGCCAAAACTTGTTTTAGGCTATAATACCGCTGTATTTAGTTTGCCTTATCGGTGTAGAGGGCAGCGATGTGTTTTAAATATGGATGGAATAGAGTGGAAGCGTGGAAAATGGGGGCTTATTGCTAAATGTTGGTTTTTTATTAATGAAAAAATTGCATTATGGTTCGGGCATCATCTTATTGCCGATCATCCAGAAATTAAAAATTATCTTTCCAGGTTAGTTAATCCAGATAAAATAACTGTTATTCCATATACAGCTGAAATCTTAGAGTATGCTGATGAATCACAGTTGCAGCCATATAATTTGTTACCTAATCGTTATTCATTGATTATTGCTCGGCCTGAACCGGAAAATTCGATTCTGGAGATTGTTAGGGCATATTCCAGAAAAAAACGTAACCAGCCGTTAGTGATTTTGGGTGATTATATTCCGGAATTATATTCTTACCATCGGCAGGTGTTGCAAGCCGCCTCGGATGACGTTATTTTTGTGGGTGCTTTGTACGAAAAAGAATTAGTTAATGCTTTGCGTTTTTATTGTCGATTTTATATTCATGGACACACTGTTGGTGGTACCAATCCCTCGCTGGTAGAGGCATTGGGTGCTGGTAGTCCGGTTTTGGCCCATGACAATAAATACAATCGTTGGGTGGCTGGTGCCGGGGCAAGGTATTTTACCGATGAAGATCATTGTGCATTGGTGCTTGATGAATTATTGGATAGTGACCATTTAATGAAGGATATGAGCAAAGAGAGTCGACGTCAGATTGAATTGAAATTTACCGAAGATAAAGTTTATGGTGCATATGAAAAGATGTTTGCTCTTATGCAGAGTTATGATATTTATCAACGTTTTGAAGAGCAAAGTGGGTTGGTTAAAAATAGGTATAAATAATTATTTTTTGACTTCGATGGACAATATGTAATAGTATCCCGTTACAAGTAAAATGAGTCAATTTCAAAGGGTATAAATAGTGAGAAAAACTTGTGAGGTTTGTTTTGGTACCGGTCTGTTAACCTGTTTTAAAGGGGTGAGTAGATTTTTTCTCTCAGTTGACGAATGTCCGGTTTGCTCTGGACTTGGTTATGAACTTGAGGGTCATGAGTCAAAGGAGCTTTCTAAAGACGATAACACCCGACCTGAGGATGACCCACAGCTCTAAAGATCGTGGAAGAAATAAAGTAACCAATTTTAATTATTTCTTCCTTTGCTCTCTAAATATTTTTATTCTAAATCATCACTGTCCACATAGGCGTAAGCGCTGTGCTTATGGATGGATTCAAAGCTTTCTACTCCTACGGAGAACCAGCCTATATCGGGGTGTGCGAGTACATCTTGTGATACTTTTCTTACCACGTCTTCCACAAACATAGGATTGGTATATGCCTCTTCCGTTACGAATTTTTCATCCGGCCTTTTGAGTAGGGCATAGAGCTGGCAAGAGCCGCACTGTTCCACCAGGTTAATGAGGTCTTCAATCCAGATGAATTTCAAAGGATCTACGGTTAGGGTGACCTCTGCGCGTTGATTGTGAGCTCCGAATTCACTGATTTCTTTGGAGCAGGGGCAAAGGGTGGTTACCGGCACGTGCACGCCGAGCAACATCTTTTCTTCACCGTTATGACTTTCACCTTTAAAGGAACATTTGTATTCCATTAAACTTTCAGTTTTGGTTACTGGAGCGGATTTGGAGACGAAATAAGGAAATACCAGTTCCATTTTGGCCTGATTAGCTTGTAATCGTTCCCTTACGTCTGTAAGGATTTTGGGAAACATGGTCATATGAAGATCATCTTTGTACTTACCGAGAATGTGAGTGAAAACGGACACGCATGATTCGCGGAAGCGGCGAGGCATTTGAGCCTCAATGGAAATGGTTGCGATGGTTTGTTGTCTGGAGCCAGTTTTCTCTTTAATAGAAACCGGGTAAGCTACATTTTTGATGCCGACGTTTTGAAGTTCCAAGTCTTTTTTATTGAACATGATATGTCTAATTCTAAGGTAATCGAGAGTGTAAAAAATATTGTTTGCTGCAATTTAAGAAGAGCAAACACTTCTTCCCGGAAAGGAAGCTACCCAGGAGATTTATGAATGTTTGAATGAAGAAATAAAGTATGGTAACATGATTTTTTTCATTTCACCACTATTGTGCCGGTGCCTGTTCTTTTTTGGCGGGCATGTTGTAGACTGCTAATGTGATGTTTCTCATGAGAACAGATTGTTGGCCAGGAGCCCTTTGATTATATGGAAGATAAGGTTCGGATTGATAAGTGGCTTTGGGCTGCTCGGTTTTTTAAGACCAGATCTCTGGCATCGGAAGCGGTGAACGGTGGGCATGTTCACATAAACGGTGAACGGGTAAAACCATCGAAAATCGTTAAAGTAGGTGATCAACTCACTATTCGCAAGAGCCAACTTCAATTCGTTGTCCTTGTTCTATCTCTAAGTGGGAAGCGTGGGCCTGCTGTAAAGGCCCGTACCTTATATGAGGAGACAGCTGAGTCGGTTGCAACTCGTGAAAAGGCTCAGTTGGAACGTAAGATTCTCGGAGCTACCATTAGAGGGCCTCGGGGAAAACCCGATAAGAGAGAGCGGCGAAAGATCAGGGAATTTATACGTAAAGATTAAGGGTCGCGAAAAATAATAAATATCCCAGAATCGCGCAGGATATTTAGTCGTTTTTTTAGGCAAGGTAATAGATACTTAATATTACAATGTAATTTTTGCCTTTACAAAGAGAATGGCTAAAAAAGACAAGCCGGTAAGCGCAGACTCCGAGATGGAATAATTTATTTTTTTCTCGGCCCTAAACTCATCCCATACGGATGAGTTTATTGATTTGATCGTTTAGGCGGCATTGATATAAAAAATATACTTGTAAGGAGAATAAGCAGAGATGAATAAAGTGGAACGTGCATTAATTAGTTTAACCGATAAGTCGGGAATTGAAGGATTTGCCAAGGAACTTGCTGGGTTGGGTGTAGAGATCTTATCCACTGGTGGTACTGCCAAAAAATTACGTGATAGTGGATTGAGTGTAAAAGATGTTTCCGAATTCACCGGTTTTCCCGAAATGCTAGACGGGCGGGTTAAAACACTACATCCTTTGGTGCATGGTGGTATTCTTAATCAGCGTGAAAATCCTGATCATCAAAAACAGTGTGCCGATAATTCCATTAAACCCATAGATATCGTTGCAGTTAACCTCTATGCCTTTGAAAAAACAGTTGCTGATCCAAACTGTTCTTTGGAAGATGCCATCGAAAATATTGATATAGGTGGTCCCACCTTGCTGCGTGCTTCGGCTAAAAATTTTCGTGATGTTACTGTGATTGTAGATCCGGCTGATTATCCACAGGTGATTGCCGAGATCAAAGAGACGGGCAATACCACTCTTGCTACCAGGTTCCGTTTAGCCGCTAAGGTTTTTCAACTGACTTCCACCTATGATACCACTATTTCCGCATGGTTGGATAAAGTAGATGTTGCCTCCAATCCATATCTCAGCGGAGAATAATCATGCTCAGGATGGCTGTATTATTATCCGGTAGTGGAAGGACCTTAGATAATTTTCAAGAGCGTATTGAGGCGGGTACCCTTCAAGCCGAGATTCAAGTGGTGATTTCCAATGCTGAAAGCGCCCTTGGTTTGCAAAAAGCTGAAAAGTATGGTTATCCTGCTTTTCACGCTGTTGGTAATGAAGCTATAAATCAACTGCTTACAGATTATGAAGTTGATATTGTGGTACTTGCAGGGTATCTCAAACTTTATGAACCGCCGCAATATCTCAGTCGCTCTGTTTTAAATATTCATCCTTCCCTTATTCCATCATTTTGTGGAGCGGGTTTTTACGGTCATCACGTTCATGAGGCAGTTAAAAAACGGGGGTGCAAAGTGAGCGGTTGTACCGTACATTTCGCAAACGAAGTTTACGATGAAGGACCGATAGTGGTTCAGAAGTGTGTATCTCTGGATGATGATGACACACCTGATGATATAGCGACCAAGGTTTTTGCTGCAGAATGTGAAGCCTTTCCAGAGGCGATTAATTTGGTGGCCGAAAAAAGTATAGACTATTTTTGGAACAGGGTGAAGCCATGAATGAACGTACTATTATGACGAGTTCCGATATTGACCGGAGTCTAGAGCGCATCAGTATGGAGATCCTTGAGAGAAATCATGGAGCTGAAAGCCTTGCCATTCTGGGTATTCATACCGGCGGTGTTTATCTTGCCGAACGTATTAGAGAGAAGATCAGACGTTCGGAGAATGTCTCTTTGCCTTTAGGTAGTTTAGATATCACTTTGTACCGTGATGATTGGAGTTTGATATCTCAACATCCAATTGTTAAAAAAACCGGTATTAATTTTGCCCTGGAAGATCTGACGGTTATCTTGATTGATGATGTTATCTTTACCGGACGTACCATTCGGGCAGCCATGGATGCAATTATGGATTATGGTCGCCCTCAAGCCATTCAGTTGGCAGTTCTTGTGGATCGGGGGGAGCGTGAGCTTCCGATTCAACCCGATTATGTGGGGCAGGTGGTCGAAGTCGGAAATTCTGAGAAAGTAGATGTATTGCTCCGAGAACAAGACAATTCCGATCGGGTTGTTCTCGATGTGAAATAGCCTTTACATTGTATCTGTTCACAGGGTTTGCAATTAATTGATTTAATACACCTTGAGATAGAAAGTGGTTATAGGTGCCTCAGGTTTAAACAGATATCGTTGTCTACTATAGCCCATCTATGCGGGCAGAGGCAACTGCTTGGAGATGAGCTATCTGTGACCACTTACTTTGCATTGCGCAGTCTGCAACTGGTTACCTTGCTGGTCGCGGCGCATTTTCTATTTTGTTATCCTTAACTCGTCAGCGTCGGTCGGTTAATTTATAACCCTCTATTTTTAGAGGGGTATAAACCGTCAATTATTCAGGTTTATCGTTGTTGGATAAGCTATTCCTTCCTATTTATTTATGGAAATATAAAGTATGGAGATTCTTGCTCCGGTTGGAAATTTTCCCGCCTTTGAGGCTGCTTTGGAAGAAGGGGCCGATGCGGTATATGTAGGGGCTCCTGGGCTTAATGCCAGGTCATTGGCTAAGGATTTTTCCTTTCGTGAAATCGGTGCGATGATCACTATGGCGCGTGAGGCCGGGGTAAAAACCTATATGGCCATGAATAGCTTGGTTAAAGAGGAAGAACTCCCTGCTGCGGTGGAATCGTTGGCTGTATTCTCCAGGCTTCGACCCGATGCTCTGATCATTCAGGATCTTGGCCTTCATTATCTTGCCCGTACCTATTTCCCAGAGTTGGAGTTACATGCCTCCACGCTGATGTCGGTGCATAATTCACTCACGGTAAACCAATTGGCCGAGATGGGTTTTTCTCGGGTGGTTTTACCAAGGGAGCTGACTCTTAAGGAGATTGGAACTATTGCCCGTGCCACCGAAGTGGAATTGGAAATATTCGTCCACGGGGCTATGTGCTTTAGTTTCTCCGGCTTATGTTTGTTCAGCAGTTTGCATGGTGGAAAATCAAGTTTACGAGGTCAATGCGTTCAGCCATGTCGCCGGAAATATAGTTGGAGTGAGAGAAAGGGGCGTGGTCATGATTTTTCCCAGCATGGTTATCCCTTTTC
>JAOTSI010000362.1 GCA_029865005.1 Desulfobulbaceae bacterium | reverse complement strand
ATTCGTGAATTTTAATTTTGGACTATTCATATATTATTATTTTGCAGCGTACGACAGTAAATTATTTAAATCCAAATAATTTTGATGCAATTGCCCTGGGGAGATGAGGTACCGTGACGACTTACAATCCATTAGATATCAAGGGGAAGGGTGATTTTGATACCTTACTCTGTTGCCCAGTTCCAGTATTTTTGGCAACCTTCACGTAAGGTAATTTTTGGCGACCAATCAAGAGCTTTACGTGCTTTTGAAATGTCCAAAACAACGTTTTTGACGTCAAAGCCGCGAGGTGGAAGATATTTTACCTTGGCAGTAAGATTTGATATATTTTCGATTATGGAGAGAACATCCTTTAAGGAGGTACCGTTCCCGGATCCGACATTATATAATCCCTCTAGGTCATTATCTATCCCTTGTGTCAGGAAGTTTATTAAATCTTCAATATACAGATAATCTCGCACCGCAGAACCGTCTCCCCAGATCTTGATTTCTTCTCCTGATAATATTCGTTGAAAAATAGTTGGGATTACTCCCTGGATACCTATATGTCCCTGTCTAGGGCCATAAGGATTGGAAACACGTAGTACCAAAGACTTAAGGCCGTATTGCAAGCTAAACATGGTAATGTAGTTTTCAATGGTGGCCTTAATTATTCCGTAAGAAGAAAGAGGGGCAGTTTTATGGCTTTCAGGAATGGGACATACTTTGGCGTTGCCGTATACGGTTCCGCCGGACGAAATAAATATCAGACGCGGAATCTTAAGCTCTCTCATTTGTTGGAGTAAATTTATTGTCGGGAGTAGATTTGTTTTGATGTCGGCGGATGGATCCAGATTTGCAGTAGCGGGAACTGTTGTGCTGATCAAGTGCACTACGACATCAATGTCAACTAAAGCCTCGGCGACTTTCATTGAGTCGGCAAAGTCGGCATAACGATAATCGACTCCTTTAACGGGAGGAACTTGGTTATTTAATGATTTAGTAAGTACTCGTATCCGAGATTCCTGCAAAGCTAAAGCTTCCACGAGATGTCGACCAATAAAACCGTTCCCTCCGAGCACCAAAATATTTTTTTTCATATCTATCTTGTTATCCCTGGAACATAGGTGTGTGCTTCTTGGTAACCGGCATTTTTAACCATACTTGGAATCAATCTCTCAATTGCATGAAGAATTGTGCCATCATATGGTATCGGCTCTTCAGGGTAATCTTCCCACTTAAAGGATTTTTTGAAAAGAGGTTCCATTGCTTTGGTTTTTGCCCAAAACATAGTACCTAGCGGGAAATCAAAAAAGCGATCGGGCAAATTTCTTATACCTAATTGTGGAGCAAGTTCTTGGGCAATTACTTTATTCTTTGTCCAACCGCAAATGTGGGGATCATCAGGAAACACGAGACCTAGTTTTTCATCATTTGTTAATCTGTTTAGAATGGTAGAGCCCATGGAAAAATTTTCACCGAGAAGGTTTTTCAAGAGGAAGTTGAACCAGATTTTTCCCATTGCAGCGTCTTTTACATCCTTACTCTTTTTGGTATGGATATGGCCGATTATCTGATATTTTTCCATAATGGTTTGGTTAAATTCCGTTAACAAGGGACCAATATCTCGACCACGATTGGGAACCACGCGGATTTCTACTTGTCCTCTGGTGTACTCATTTAAAAGGGTGTTGGCTTGTTGAGATGTTTCGGGTGAGGGGGTGCTGATGAGTAAATCAAGAGGTAGATTATTTTCCTCCAGTCGCTGAAGTATATCGGGTAGAAGGTCAACAAAATAGGCATGAATATGTAGTGCCGCTCGTAAGGGTTTATTTGAGGTTATTTCTTTTGAACCAGAAGTGATTATATCAGATAACCATGGTCCTTTAGGCTTTCCTGCTTCAATAAAATGGGTAAGCGGATTTTTTTCTTCTTTTTTAAGACCATGACAATCAGCGTATATCCCTGGATGGAATCCGGGAAAAGGTTTTCTTATGAAAAGCCCGCATTTCCAGGAACGGACAAAAAAGCGAACTGCTTGCTGATATGAGAATGAAGACTTGGCAGGTGGTAAATAGTAATCAATTGCTATTCCACCCTGCTCCTCAATATATTGGCAATCAGTTTGGTCAAGTTTTTGAGTGTCAACACGGTCGAGAGCTAATTGTTCTAAAGAATTGACATAGGATTTCATGTTGAAACTAGTAGCTGCTACTTTCTTTATCTCCAAGCCTAAAAGGTTTCGTTGTTCAGTATCGTTAATCAGGGAAACGATTCGATGGGCAGCCTTTTCTGTATCGAGATAGGGCATAACACAGCTTTCGCCGAAGCCGTTGTTTTTGAGAAAATCCGCAATGCCGGTTGTCTTGTCAAAACATATAACCGGTAACCCCTCCAACATTGCATCAATAGCTACATTAGGTAGAGGGTCAAGGCGCGAACTAAGCATCATTATATCAGAATATCTATATATTATGTTGATATCGGAAGTTTCGCCAGTAAATAACACATGTTTCTCTAAGCCAGCTCGGATGATTTGATCCTGCAAGAAAATTGAATAGACCATATCAGACTCTGGATTGTATCCGTGGCCGACCCAGACAAAGCGAAATTGTTTTTTTGGTTTTAGTTCAAGTACTCGGTTAGCACAAGCCAGAAATAGTTCTACGCCCTTTCTCATTTGTACGGCTCCGGCTCCCAGAATAATTACCGTGTCATCAGGAAAAGGTTCAGGGCGGAGCATTTTGTTAATTAGTTGTTCATTATTTTTGGATAATTCAATTTGGTTTTCTCCAGGGATTCGGCATTTTCCCTGGGGAAGAATAGGTACCTGTTCATTATTTAACTCAGGGCATTGAGCTGTATTGTTTTCGTATACTATTTGAGCGGAATATATAGGTAGTCCGGACCAAAGAAGAACTTCGCATATCGGACTATTGGACTTGGTAAATGATGCAAATTCATGAATTAAACAGAGTGAAGGTATAAAGTGATGAGCTAAAACAGGTAGAACTGGTTTTGAAACAATGCTGTTAACTATGGCGAATTTAATGTTGAAGGAGGGTAAGAGTTTGCCCAAAACAGCAGAAACAACATTTGGATTATGCGATTGCGGAAAAGGCTGGAGGAAGATGTCACATTTTTCCTTAAAATATGTTGTTAGATCACCTCCTTTAAGAAGCAGTATTATAACATTATATTTTGGTCTGAGACATTCAGCTATGTTGAGGGTAAGAATTGGAGCACCGGAGCGAGTGGCTTCGTGACCAACGATCAGCACAGTCTCTTTTTTTGGATTTAAGCCTGCCAATTCATCCATATCAAATAAGACTGGAGGTTGTGAAAGACGTCCCTCGCTTTTGCCGTACTTTAGGTAATGAGCGTATGGATCTAATCCTTGAGTGTCAGGATAGGCTTCAGAGTAAAAAATCCCATCAAAATCAGGTGAAATGTTAGTGGGTTCGTTATCGGGAGCGGTAAAGTCTGCAGGCGGTGATATAGAAGTTTCGTTTGGACTGGTGAGAATATTATTTGATTGGCTAGCAGGTGATCCTGTTTTAATTGTCTGGGTATATTGTATTATGCTGCGTAGTGGAGCAGTTAACCGCCAGGATTTTGAATTGAAAACATCTTGTAGTATCCTAGATTTTTCATTCAACGTTCTGGATAGAGAGGATATTTTCTCGTCGCACTCTAAAGCCTTCATGGTTAGTTTTTTGTTTTCGTCTTTGCTTCTGGAGAGTTGACGTTTAATTTGGGCGATATGGGTTAATAAATCCTGGTTGTTGTCTAATTGAGAAAATAGCGGTGTGTTAGCAGCTATCCGGCTTGAAATCCCCTTAAAAAGGGAGACTATTTCCTGATCGTTACTGGATGCTTCGTCCAGGGAGAGTTGGGAGAGTAGTCGGTAGGCAAGTTTAATATCTTCTGGAACTGTTTTGTCCGTAGATAAATCATCTTTCTTGTATTTTGTATGACGTAGACCATTGTCGAGAAAGGAATCGTAATATTTTTTAACTCGCTCTTCTTCTGGATCGGGAATCTGAAAACCAAGAGTAGTAGCAATTCGTATAAGTTGTTTAACTGGAGAATCCAAAAAAGTATCAAAATCGACAAAAATTCTATTTTCTCCCATGGTGTCCAGAATTGATGGGACAACGTGGCTGAGCCAAAGAAAATGGCTTTTTTCCTTGAGGAGCGGATTTCGTCGATTAAGCGATGCGGCTACACTAAGTGGGTTGCGTGAGACAATGAGATAGCAAACATTGCATTTGATGGAGGCGAGAACGTCTTGCCAGAAAAATAGTAATCGACAGGTGCGTGGATCCTTAAAACCCCATTTCCCGTGGTGTAGTTGCAGGTTTTTAATTATTAGTTTTGAAGCTTTTGATTTTAAATCCATAATAAATGGATCGTTGAGAACATCTTTTAGGTCGAGACTAAGCTTATCCCAGGAGGAGTCCAAATGTTGCAGAAGGGCTTCGTTGATATCAAGGCATCCAAGATCTTCTGAGAATCCTTTGGGATTTTCGTAATTTGCCGGATTGAGGTTGTCGCCTAGCTCTACACCGAGAAGGGGTAACGATTTGGTTATCGCACTAGTTCCACTACGGTGCATTCCAAGCACTACTAAAACTGTATTTTTCATTATTTCTTTGTGTTAAATATTATCTCGAAAGGTAATTAAAATTAGGTTAAACCAGGAATCCATTATTAAATTGTAATTATAAATATTCTTCGATAAATAAAAAATTGCTAAAATTTCCCTCAAGTG